>DASVYZ010000336.1:0-10427 GCA_036391935.1 Burkholderiaceae bacterium
CCGCCCCTCTCCCGCCTGCGGGCGAGGGGTGACTGTCTTATCCTGCCGCGGTGACTATTTCTCCGCAGCCTCTATTGCCTTGATCCATTCATGCCGCGCATGCTGCGCATTCGCATACACCGCTTCGAGCGCCTTGCCTTCGCCTGCGGCCAATGCAGCGCGCAGGCGTACCAACTGCGCCATATAGGCATCCAGTTCATCAAGCAAAGCAGCGCGATTGGCCAACGAAATATCACGCCACATCTCAGGTGAAGACCCCGCAATGCGCGTGAAATCGCGGAACCCGCTCGCGGCATACTGGAACAGCAATTCCGCATGCGGCTTGTTGGCAATATCGTCCACCAGCGCATAGGCCAGCAAGTGCGGCAAATGGCTCACCGCCGCAAACACCAGGTCATGCTGCTCGGCGCTCAATTGATGGATGATGGCGCCGCAGGCAGTCCATGCGGCGGCCACGCGCTCGATGTCTTCCTTGCGGTTTTCCGGCAACGGCGCCAGCACGACTTTCTTGCCGCGATACAGATGGTCGATGGCGGCGGCGGGCCCGTTGGTTTCGCGGCCCGCTATCGGGTGGCCCGGCACGAATTGGC
The DNA here is from genome assembly GCA_036391935.1 of Burkholderiaceae bacterium. Lineage (GTDB taxonomy): Bacteria > Pseudomonadota > Gammaproteobacteria > Burkholderiales > Burkholderiaceae_D > PKWO01. The sequence continues at coordinate 591 of DASVYZ010000336.1, forward strand.
CGATACGGTTACCCAGTGCAAGGCGAGCGGCAGCCACCACGTCGGCCTTGGTGCTGCCGCAATCGGTGACGATGACGCCCGGCTGCAGATGCGGCGCGATCGAGGCCAGCACGGCGCCGGTTTGCGCCACCGGCGCGGCCAACAGCACCAGGTCGGCGCCATGCACCGCATCGGCTGCCGATTCGGCGGCACGGTCGATGATGCCGAGTTCGCGGGCGCGCTCCAGCGAGGCGCTGCTGCGGTCCATGCCCACGATTTCGCCGGCCATGCCGGCCTTCTTCAGCGAAAGCGCAAACGAGCCGCCGATCAGGCCGACACCGAAGATGGCGACCTTATTGAACATCGGCACTCCGCTTCACGGCAAGACCTCTTTCAGCGCGGCGATGAAGGCGGCATTTTCCTCGGGCAGGCCGATGGTGATGCGCAAAAACTTCGGCAAACCGTAGCTGCCGACCGGGCGCACGATGATGCCGCGCTTGAGCAACGCCAGGTTCACGGCGGCGCCGGAACCGTCGTCATCGCCCACGCGCACCAGCACGAAGTTGCCAGACGAGGGCACATAGTCGAGGCCGAGTTCGTCGAAGGCAGCGGTCAATTGCCGGTAACCCGCCGCGTTCAGTTGCGCGCTCTTTTGCAGGAATTCGCGGTCACCCAGGGCGGCGACAGCCGCCGCCTGCGCCATGGTGTTGACGTTGAACGGTTGGCGGATGCGGTTGAGCAGATCGGTGATGCCAGGCTGGGCGATGCCGAAGCCGACGCGCAAGCCTGCCAGGCCGTAAGCCTTGGAAAAGGTACGCGACACGATCAGGTTGGGATGGCGTCGCACCCAGGCCGTGGAATCGTATTGCAGTTCGGCTGCGAGGTATTCGTCATACGCCTGATCGAGCACCACGACCACATTGGAAGGCACAGCCTTGATAAAGGCTTCGAGTTCTTCCTTGGCGATGAAGGTGCCGGTCGGGTTGTTCGGGTTGGCGATGAAGATCAGCTTCACGGCCGGCGTCAGCGCAGCAAGGAAGGCCGGCAAGTCGTGGCCATAGTTTTTGGACGGCACGACGATGGGCTTGCCACCCGTGGCTTGCACCGCCAGCGGATAGACCGCAAAGGAAAACTCCGAGTACATCGCGTAGTCCCCCGGCTGCACGAAGGCATGGGCGGCGAGTTCGAGGATGTCGTTGCTGCCGTTGCCGAGCGTGATCCATTCGGGCGGCACGTCGTACTTTTGCGACAGCGCGGCCTTCAGGTCGAAGCCGTTGGCATCGGGATAGCGGGCGATCTCCTCCATCGCCGCCAGCATGGCGCGCTTGGCCGATTCGGGCATGCCGAGCGGGTTTTCGTTGGAGGCGAGCTTGATGATCTTGGCTTCGTCGAGCCCGAATTCACGCGCGACTTCGGCGATGGGTTTGCCGCCCTGGTATGGGGCGATGGCGCGGACGTAGTCCGGTCCGAATTGGTTGGGCATGATTACAGACTCAAAGGATAGGAACCGAGCACGCGGAAGAAGGCCGCGCTCTTTTTCAAGTCATCGAGCGCGCGCGCCACGTTCTCTTGCTGCGCATGGCCTTCGACGTCCACGTAGAAGTAATACTCCCAGGTGCCGACACGGGCCGGGCGCGATTCGAAGCGCGTCATCGATACGCCGTGCGTCGCCAGCGGCGCCAGCAGGTTGAGCAAGGCCCCGGCCTTGTTCGGCACGGCCAGCACCAGAGAAGTCTGGTCGCGACCCGATGGCGTGGTGTTCAGCCGGCCGACCACGGCGAAGCGCGTGCGGTTGTGCGGGTCGTCCTGGATATGGGCGGCGATGGTTTGCAGGTCATACTTCTGCCCCGCGATGTGGCCGGCAATCGCCGCGACGGTCGGGTCTTCGCTGGCCATGCGCGCCGCCTCGCCGTTGGAGGCCACGGCTTGCCGTTCCAGGTTGGGGTAATGCTGGTTGAGCCAGGCCTGGCACTGCGCCAGCGCCTGAGAGTGGGCGCAGATGCGCGTCACGCCATCCATGGTGCCGCTCTTGCTCATCAGGCTGTGATGCACGGCAATCGAGACCTCTCCCGAGATCGAGAGCGAAGTCTGCAGCAAGAGATCAAGCGTGCGGTTGATCGCGCCTTCGGAGGAATTCTCCACCGGCACCACGCCGAAATCGGCCGTGCCGGCTTCGGTGGAGCGGAACACTTCGTCGATCGAGACGCAGGGCAAGCTCTCGACCGCATGGCCGAACTGCTGGTACACGGCCTGCTCGCTGAACGTGCCGGCCGGGCCGAGATAGGCCACGGTGACGCGCCGTTCCAGCGAACGGCACAGCGACATCACTTCGCGGAAAATCATTTGCATGTCGGAAGACGCCAGCGGTCCCTGGTTGCGCTCGGCCACGCGGCGCAGCACAATCGCTTCGCGTTCGGGGCGGAACACCGGGGCATTGGTCTCGGCCTTGACGTGGCCGACTTCCTGCGCCAGACGGGCGCGTTTGTTCAACAAATCGACGATTTGGGCGTCGATCGCATCGATCTGCTCGCGCAGAGGTTTCAGTTTTTCGTCGCTCATGGGAGGCGTCCAGGGTTTTTGCTCTACCGAGGCCGCCGAGTCTGCACAATGTAGGGTGGAACAACCGAAGGCGCATTCCACCGCAATGCGTCGAATGGCTTCATCGGAACATTTGGTGGAATGCGCCTATAGCTTTTCCACCCTACGTCCCTCGCAACCTTTTCATACGGCGCAATACATTGCGCGAGGCGGCCATCCGCCCCACATCCTCAGCGGCATTACTATCCGTTACGGGCCTCAAAATCCTTCATGTAGGCGATGAGCGCCTTCACGCCCTCGACCGGCATCGCGTTGTACAGCGAGGCGCGCATGCCGCCTACCGATTTGTGGCCCTTCAATTGCAGCAGGCCGTGCTCTTTGGCGCCTGCCAGAAACGCCGTGTTGAGCGTTTCGTCGTGCAGATAGAACGGCACGTTCATGCGTGAACGGCATTCCCTGACAACCCGGTTTTGGTAAAACCCGGTCGAATCCAGATAATCATACAGCATGGCGGACTTGACGAGATTGCGCTCTTCCATCGCCTTCACGCCGCCCTGCTTTTTCAGCCACTGGAACACCAGGCCGGCGATGTAGATCGCATACGTCGGCGGGGTGTTGTACATCGAATTGTTTTCCGCGACCGTCTTCCACTCGAAAGCCGAGGGGCAGATCGGCAAGGCGCAGTTGAGCAGATCCTCGCGCACGATCACCACCGTCAAGCCGGCCGGGCCGAGGTTCTTTTGCGCGCCGCCGAAGATCACGCCATAACGCGACACGTCCACCGGGCGCGCCATGATGTGGGACGACATGTCGGCCACCAGGGGAACCTCGCCGACTTCCGGGACGAAATGGTATTCCAGCCCGTCTATGGTTTCATTGGTGCAGATGTGGACGTAGGCGGCGTCCTTGGAAAGCTTCCACGATGCCGGATCGGGGATGGCCGTGAGCTTGTTGTCTTCCGCCGTGGCGGCGATGTTGACGGTGGCATACTTGGCCGCTTCCTTGGCCGACTTCCTGGTCCAGGAGCCGGTGATGACGAAATCCGCCGTGGCCGGCTGGGCTTTGCGGCCGAGCAGGTTCATCGGCACGATGGCGTTTTCGCCGAGGCCGCCGCCTTGCAGGAACAAGACCTTGTAATTGTCCGGCACCGCCAGCAGCTCGCGGAAATCCGCCAGCGCCGCTTCGTGGATGGACATGAATTCGGGGCCGCGATGGCTCATCTCCATGACCGACATGCCGCTGCCGTGCCAATCGAGCATCTCGGCGGCGGCTTGCTGCAACACTTCCTTGGGGAGTACGGCGGGTCCTGCGGAGAAGTTGTAGATTGCGGTCATGTAACTCTGGCTATCCTTATCGTCAAATGCGGCTAAATGCAGCTAAATGCGGCTGTTGGAAACGCAGGGCGCAATGTATTGCGCCGTATGGAAACGTGGCGCATCGCATACCCGATTTCCCAAGAGTCTTGGAAGCTTCACATTCGGCGCAATGCATTGCGCCCTACAGCCTTTGGACTCCCCTATCCCGCGAGCGGGATAGGGTTTCATTCTTTCTTACTTGCCGGCCGCGGAGTCGTCACCACCTTCGCCGCCCTCACCCTCGCCGGCCTCCACATCCGCATCCGTCTCCACCACCCGCTGCAGGCCCGAAAGCTTGGTGCCGTCTTCCACCGCAATCAAGGTCACGCCTTGCGTGGCGCGGCCCATTTCGCGGATTTCGGCGACACGGGTGCGGATCAGCACGCCGCCGGTCGTAATCAGCATGATTTCGTCGCTGGCCTCGACCAGCGTGGCGGCCACCACCTTGCCGTTGCGCTCGGAGGTCTGGATCGCGATCATGCCCTTGGTGCCGCGCCCATGGCGCGTGTATTCGGTGATCGGGGTGCGCTTGCCGAAGCCGTTTTCGGTGGCCGTGAGCACCGATTGCTGTTCGTTCTCGGCGACCAGCAGGGCGATGACTTGCTGGCCGTCTTCCAGGTTCATGCCGCGCACGCCGCGTGCGGTGCGGCCCATCGGGCGCACGTCGTTCTCGTCGAAGCGCACGGCCTTGCCGGCGTCGGAGAACAGCATCACGTCGTGCTCGCCGTCGGTCAGCGCGGCGCCGATCAGGTAATCGCCTTCATCCAGATCGACGGCGATGATGCCGGCCTTGCGCGGGTTGGAGAAGTCGGACAGCGGCGTCTTCTTCACCGTGCCCAGGGACGTTGCCATGAAGACGAAATGGTTCTCCGGGAAGCTGCTGTTGTCGCCCGAGAGCGGCAGCACCACGGTGATCTTCTCGCCGTCGTGCAGCGGGAACATGTTGACGATGGGCTTGCCGCGCGAGGTGCGCGAGCCCTGCGGCACTTCATAGACCTTGAGCCAATACATGCGGCCGCGGTTGGAGAAGCACAGGATGTAATCGTGCGTGTTGGCGATGAAGAGCTGGTCGATCCAGTCGTCATCCTTGGTCGCCATGGCTTGCTTGCCGCGTCCGCCGCGTTTTTGCGCGCGGTATTCCGAGACCGGCTGCGCTTTCATGTAGCCCGAGTGCGAAAGCGTGACCACCATGTCCTGCGGCGTGATCAAGTCTTCGGTGCCGAGGTCGGTGGCGTTCAATTCGATCTGCGAGCGGCGCTCGTCCTTCGCGCCGTATTCGTTCTTGGCCGCGTTCATTTCATCGGTGATGATGACGGTCACGCGTTCGGGCTTGGCCAGGATGTCGAGCAAGTCGGCGATCTCGGCCATCACGTCCTTGTATTCGTTGACGATCTTGTCCTGCTCGAGGCCGGTCAGGCGTTGCAGGCGCATCTGCAGGATTTCCTGTGCCTGGTCGTCGGACAGCTTGTACAGGCCGTCGGGCTGCATGCCGTAATGCTTGGGCAGGTTTTCCGGACGGAAGGCGTCGATACCCGGGCCGGGGCCGTCGCCCGTGCGCGCCAGCATTTCGCGCACCAGGGAAGAATCCCAGGCGCGCGTCATCAATTCGGCCTTGGCCACGGGCGGGGTCGGCGCCGCCTTGATGATGGCGATGAATTCATCGATGTTGGCCAGGGCAACCGCCAGGCCTTCGAGCACGTGGCCGCGTTCGCGCGCCTTGCGCAATTCGAACACGGTACGGCGCGTGACGACTTCGCGGCGGTGCGACAGGAAGCATTCCAGCATCTGCTTCAGGTTCAACAGCTTCGGCTGGCCGTCCACCAGCGCCACCATGTTCATGCCGAAGGTGTCTTGCAGCTGCGTCTGCTTGTAGAGGTTGTTCAGCACCACTTCCGCGACTTCGCCGCGCTTCAGCTCGATCACCACGCGCATGCCCGACTTGTCGGACTCGTCGCGGATGTCGGAAATGCCGTCCAACTTCTTGTCGCGCACCAGTTCGGCGATGCGTTCCAGAAGGGACTTCTTGTTGACCTGGTAGGGCAGTTCGTCAACGATGATGGCGATGCGGCCTTCCTTGCCGTATTCCTCGAAGTGGGTCTTGGCGCGCATCACCACGCGGCCGCGGCCGGTGCGGTAACCGTCGCGCACGCCCGAGACGCCATAGATGATGCCGGCGGTAGGAAAGTCGGGCGCGGGGATGATTTCGATCAGTTCGTCGACCGAGCATTCCGGGTTGCGCAGCACGTGCAGCGCGCCGTTGATCACTTCGCCCAAATTGTGCGGCGGAATGTTGGTCGCCATGCCCACGGCGATACCGGACGAGCCGTTGATCAGCAGGTTGGGAATGCGCGTCGGCAGCACCGACGGCTCTTTTTCCTTGCCGTCGTAGTTGGGCACGAAATCGACGGTATCCTTGTCGATGTCGGCCATGATTTCGGACGAGATCTTTTCCAGGCGGCACTCGGTATAACGCATGGCCGCCGCATTGTCGCCGTCCACCGAGCCGAAGTTGCCCTGGCCGTCGACCAGCATGTAGCGCATGGAAAAATCCTGCGCCATGCGCACCAGCGTGTCGTAGATAGACTGGTCGCCGTGCGGGTGGTATTTACCCATCACGTCGCCGACCACGCGGGCGCACTTCACATAGGGACGGTTCCAGACATTGTTCGCTTCCTGCATCGCGTACAGCACGCGGCGGTGCACCGGCTTCAAGCCGTCGCGCACGTCGGGCAAGGCGCGGCCCACGATCACGCTCATGGCGTAATCGAGGTAGCTCTTGCGCATCTCTTCTTCTAGGGAAATCGGGATTGTTTCTTTGGCGAATTGATCCATTGGCGACGAACTTTGGCTACGCTGGGTGTTGAATTGGCCGTGTATCTACGGAAATACGAAATTCGTTTGCGAAAAATGCACGGAATCGGTCATTTTAGCATGTCCGGGGGTGCCAAAATCACGCCGGGAGGGCAAAAAGCGCGGAGAGATATCTTATTGTTTTTATACTGCTTTAATCCTCAATTATCGTTGAAAAACGGCAAAGTATGATTTAATGGCGCACGAACAATTTGGACCGCTCCAAAGCACAAGACTCATCGAGAAAACCATGCAGAAACTTGCCATCGCCCTGGCCCTGACAGCCGCCCTGCCCGCCGCAGCTCTTGCCCAATCGAACGACATCAAGGCCAACAAGCCTTACAGCGCCTATGTGCAGGATTCGTCCGGCAACATCGTCAAAAGCGGCTCCGGCCTGTGCTGGCATACCAATTACTGGACCCCGGCCGATGCCGTGATCGGCTGCGACGGCGAACTGGTGCCGCCGATTGCCAACCCGATCGCCCCGCCCATGGTGGCGGCAAGCGCGCCCCTGGTTCCGGCGCCTCCTCCGCCGGCGCCGCCCAAGGCTTGCGACTTCAGCTTTGTATTGAAGGCCGACGAAACCTTCACCTTCAACTATGCCAAGCTGTCGCAAGCGGCCAAGCATGGCCTCGACACCGATTTCCGCAACAAGCTCGGCGCCTGCGCAACCGTCCAGCGCATCGTCGTGACCGGCTACACCGACCGTCTGGGCGGCGACGCCTACAACCAGAAGTTGTCGCAAAAGCGCGCCGAAGCCGTGGCCGACTACCTGAAGAGCATCGGCGTAGCCGGCGCCATCGAACAGCGCGGCATGGGCAAGGCCAACGAAATCGAGCCCTGCACCGGCGTCAAGGGCGAAAAGAAGCTGATCCAATGCCTGGCGCCGAACCGCCGCGTCACCATCGACGTGCACGGTACAGCCAAATAAAACCGGCACCACCCGGCAAGCGGCCTTGCCGCTTGCCGCCTTCCCCTTCATAACTACCTGGAAAAGTTTCCGGTAAAACTACCATTTCCGGGAACCAAGCCACTTTTGCGCTGGTCTCTGTTGTGCAAGCGGTAACGGTTGCCCCATTTCGTTGCAAATGCACCACAATCGACTAAAAACCTCCTTTGGTCTGATTGGCAACCTGCACCAGGATAACGCCTGTGGCAGAATGGCGAAGAAGGTAAAACTTGGCCCCCAATGTTGCCAAATGTAATCGAACCGTTACATTTGGCAGTTGAACAAGTGATACCATGCAACCTTAGTTGAAAACTTATTGCGCAGTTCTCTGCGGATACCTGAAACAAGAGGAAAAACATGAAAAAACTAGCACTTCTGACCCTTGCTGCATCCGCAGCGATCGTCTCGGTGTCGGCATTCGCATATGACGACATCCAGGCCCCCAAGCCCTATAGCGCCTACGTTCAGGACAGCAGCGGCAACATCGTCCGCGATCCTTTCGCACTGTGCTGGCACACCAACTACTGGACCCCGGCCGATGCCGTGGAAGGCTGCGACAAGCCCATCTCCAAGCCGGCCCCGGTCGTGGAAACGCCGCCGGCTCCTCCGGTCGCTCCGCCGCCCCCGCCGCCGCCCGCTCCGAAGCCCACTTCGGAAAAAGTCACCTTCGCCGCTGACGCCTTCTTCGATTTCGACAAGGCCGTCCTGAAGCCCGAAGGCAAGGCCAAGCTCGACGACCTGACCTCGAAGCTCGGCGCGATCAACCTCGAAGTCATCATCGCCGTCGGCCACACCGACTCCGTCGGTGGCACCGAGTACAACCAAAAGCTGTCGGTGCGCCGCGCTGACGCCGTCAAGGCCTATCTGGTCTCGAAGGGCGTGGAAGCCAACCGCGTCTACACCGAAGGCAAGGGCAAGAGCCAACCGGTCGCCGACAACAAGACCGCGGAAGGCCGCGCCAAGAACCGCCGTGTGGAAATCGAAGTGGTCGGTACGCGTAGCACCAACCAGTAATCGGTTCCTCTCGCAGTTCTCAAACCCCGCTTCGGCGGGGTTTTTTATTGCTTGTTGCACGCGCGCCGGCCTGGCTCCCCTCGCCCGCGCGCGGGAGAGGCTGCGGGTGAGGGGATAGCGGTCTGACTCAGAGCCTGTAGCTATCGGTAGTACTAATGCACGGCAAGCGAAACCAAGGCGCAACATCCCTCACCCCCGCCCCTCTCCCGCCTGCGGGCGAGGGGTGACTGTCGCAATCTGCCCTTCAAGAAAATCTATTCGCGATCCGCACCGCGCAGACAAATCCGAAACGCGCCGCGATGATATGATTCACCCCATGAACGCCGACCCGACCGAACTGCAAAAATTCAGCGACCTCGCCCACCGCTGGTGGGACCCCACCTCCGAATTCCGGCCGCTGCATGAAATCAACCCGCTGCGCCTGGAATGGATCAACGCCCGCGCGCCCTTGTTCGGCAAGAACGTGCTCGACATCGGCTGCGGCGGCGGCATCCTGGCCGAAAGCATGGCAAGGAAAGGCGCCAAGGTCACCGGCATCGACCTTTCGGAAAAGGCCCTCAAGGTGGCCGACCTGCACAGCCTGGAATCCGGCGTGCAGGTCGCCTATGAATTGATTTCGGCCGAAGACATGGCCGCCAAGGCGCCGGAAAGCTTCGATGTCGTCACCTGCATGGAAATGCTGGAACACGTGCCCGACCCCGGCGCCATCGTCAACGCCTGCGCCAAGCTGGTCAAACCCGGCGGCAAGCTGTTCTTCTCCACCATCAACCGCAACCCCAAGGCTTACCTGTTCGCCGTGGTCGGTGCGGAATACGTCTTGCGCCTGCTGCCGAAGGGCACGCACGACTACGCCAAGTTCATCACCCCGGCCGAACTCGCGCACTTCATCCGCAACGCCGGGCTTGAGCTCGACGGCTTGAAAGGCATGGGCTACAACCCCTTGACCAAGATCTATTCGCTGAACCAGGACACCAGCGTCAACTACCTCGTGGCCGCCCACCGCCCTCTCTGAGCCTGCATGAATAACGCACCGCGCGCCGTCCTGTTCGATCTGGATGGCACCCTGGCCGACACCGCTCCGGACCTGGCCGCCGCCGTCAACCGCCTGCGCATCGCGCGCGGGCTGGAACCGGCATCGTATGAACAACTGCG
>DASVYZ010000337.1:0-12747 GCA_036391935.1 Burkholderiaceae bacterium
CCGCGATCAACTACCAGGGCGCGGCGGCAGCCTTCCAGCAATCGCTGTCGAATACGCTGCTGCTGATCCTGGCCGCCATCATCACGGTCTACATCGTGCTGGGCGTGCTGTATGAAAGCTATATCCACCCGGTGACCATCCTCTCGACCCTGCCCTCGGCCGGCATGGGCGCCCTGCTCGCGCTGATGCTGTTCCGCTCCGACATGGGCATCATCTCGGTGATCGGCATCATTCTCCTGATCGGCATCGTGAAAAAGAACGCCATCATGATGATCGACTTCGCGCTCGAAGCCGAACGCAAGGACGGCATGAGCCCGCGCGACGCGATCTACCAGGCTTGCCTGCTGCGCTTCCGCCCCATCATGATGACCACCATGGCAGCCTTGCTCGGCGCCCTGCCGCTGATGCTGGGCACGGGCGTCGGTTCCGAACTGCGCCATCCGCTCGGCATCAGCATCGTCGGCGGACTGATCCTGTCGCAAATCCTGACGCTGTTCACCACGCCGGTGATCTACCTTGCCTTCGACCGCCTGGGCAAACGCTTTGCCGGCTCGTCCGAGGCGCCGGCGGAAATGCTCGACGACGGCATAGACGACAAGCGGCCGCTGGCAGAGTAACCATGAACCTGTCCTACCCGTTCATCAAGCGGCCCATCGCCACCACGCTCCTGACCATAGGCGTGGCGCTGGCCGGCATGGTGGCGTTCAACCTGCTGCCGGTGTCGCCCATGCCGCGCGTCGACATCCCGACCATCTCGGTGTATGCCTCGCTGCCCGGCGCCGATCCGGAAACCATGGCGACTTCCGTGGCCACGCCGCTCGAACGCTCGCTCGGGCGCATCGCGGCGGTCAGCGAGATGACCTCGAACAGCGCGCTCGGTTCGGCCAACATCAACATCCAGTTCGACCTCTCGCGCGACATCGACGGCGCGGCACGCGACGTGCAGGCGGCCATCAATGCCGCGCGCGTCGATCTGCCTTCGACCTTGCGCACCAACCCGACCTACCGCAAGGCCAACCCGGCCGATGCGCCCATCATCATCCTGGCCCTCACGTCGGACACGATGACGCAAGGCCAGATGTACGACTCGGCCTCGACCATCGTGGCGCAGAAGCTGTCGCAGGTCTCGGGCGTTGGCAACGTTGCCGTGGGCGGCAGTTCCCTGCCCGGCGTGCGCGTGGAATTGAACCCCGATGCGCTGAACCACTACCAGGTGACGCTGGAAGACGTGCGCGCCGCCCTGGCCGCCTCCAACGCCAACCGGCCCAAGGGTTTCCTGGAGAACGGCGAGAAGCAATGGCAGGTAGAGACGACCGACCAGGGCAAGAAAGCCGCGGACTACAGGAATCTCGTGGTGGTATGGCGCAAGGGCCAGCCGGTGACGCTGGACAGCCTGGGCACGGTGGTCGATTCGGTGGAGGACTTGCGCAATGCCGGCATGGCCAACGGCAAGCCCTCGGTCCTGATCATCGTCTTCAAGCAGCCCGACGCCAACATCATCGAAACGGTGGACCGCATCAAGGCCATGCTGCCTCAGTTGAAGGCTTCGATCCCGGCCGCCATCGACATGACAGTGCAACTGGACAAGACCACCACCATCCGCGCCTCGCTGCGCGACGTGGAACGCACGCTGAGCATTTCGGTCGCGCTGGTGATCATGGTGGTGTTCCTGTTCCTGCGCAACGGCCGCGCCACCTTCATCCCCAGCATCGCCGTGCCGATCTCGCTGATCGGCACCTTCGGCATCATGTACCTGTGCGGCTATTCGCTGGACAATTTCTCGCTGATGGCGCTGACGATCTCGACCGGTTTCGTGGTCGACGATGCCATCGTGGTATTGGAAAACGTCTCGCGCCACATGGAAGAAGGCATGTCGCCGATGCAGGCCGCGCTGCGCGGTGCGCGCGAAGTCGGCTTCACGGTGCTGTCGATGAGCATCTCGCTGGTGGCCGTGTTCATTCCCCTGCTCCTGATGGGCGGCTTGATCGGGCGCATCTTCCACGAGTTCGCTGTGACGCTCTCTTCCGCCGTGCTGGTGTCGCTGCTGGTGTCGCTGACGACCACGCCGATGATGTGCTCGCGCCTCTTGAAACACGAACCTGAGAAGAAACAGGGCAAGCTGTTCGCGGCCAGCGAACGCTTCTTCGACTGGCTGCTGGCGCGCTACGACCGCGGGCTGGCGCGCGCCTTGCGCCATCCGCTGATCACCGTGCTGACCTTGCTGGCCGTCATCGTACTGAACATGTACCTGTACACCGTCGTGCCCAAGGGCTTTTTCCCGCAACAGGATACCGGCGTCATCCAGGGCATGATCGTGGCCGACCAGGCCACTTCGTTCCAGGCCATGCGGCCCAAGCTGTCGGCCTACGTCAAGATCATCGGCGACGACCCGGCCGTGGCCAGCGTGACGGGCTTCACCGGCGGCTCGCAACGCAATACCGGGCGCATGTTCATCTCGCTGAAACCCCTGGACGAACGCAAGGTCAGCGCCGACGACGTGATCAACCGTTTGCGCGGCAAGCTGGCCAAGATCGCCGGCGCGCAACTGTTCCTGCAGGCGGCGCAAGACATCAACAGCGGCGCGCGCGGCTCGAACTCGCAGTATCAGTATGCGCTGCAGGGCGACAACCTGGCCGACCTCAACACCTGGTCGCCGCGCATCCTGAAAATCCTGCAAGGCTTGCCCGAGCTGGTCGACGTCAACTCCAACCAACAAGACCGCGGCTTGCAGATCACGGTCGAGATCGACCGCGCCACGGCGGCACGGCTCAACGTGACCGAAAGCGCGATCGATGCGGCGCTGTACGACGCCTTCGGCCAGCGCCTGGTATCGGTGATCTATGAAGCCAAGAACCAGTACCACGTGGTGATGGAAGTGGCACCGCAATACTGGCAGCGGCCCGAAACGCTGAACGGCATCTACGTCTCCAACCGGCTCGATCAACTGGTGCCCCTGTCCGCTTTTGCCCGCTATGTGCCGACCAACACCACGCTCTCGGTCAATCACCAGGGCCAGTTCCCGGCCATGACCTTGTCGTTCAACCTGCCGCCCGGCGTGGTGCTGTCGCAGGCGCAAAAGGCGATCGACAACGCCGTCGCCCACAGCGGCATGCCCTCGACCATCCACGCCAGCTTCCAGGGTACGGCCAAGACCTTCCAGGATTCCCTGTCCAGCCTGCCCTTCCTGGTGCTGGGTGCGCTGTTCACGATCTACATCGTGCTAGGCGTGCTGTACGAAAGCTATGTGCACCCTGTCACGATCCTCTCGACCCTGCCTTCGGCCGGCGTAGGCGCCTTGCTGGCTCTGATGCTGTTCAAGATGGATTTGAGCGTGATGGCCTTCATCGGCATCATCCTCCTGATCGGCATCGTCAAGAAAAACGCCATCATGATGATCGACTTCGCCCTGGCGGCGCAGCGCCAGGAACACAAGACGCCGGTCGAAGCGATCCGCCAGGCCTGCCTGCTGCGCTTCCGCCCCATCATGATGACCACCATGGCGGCCCTGCTGGGCGCGCTGCCGCTGGCCTTCGGCACCGGCACCGGCTCCGAACTGCGCCGCCCGCTGGGCGTGACCATCGTCGGCGGCTTGATCGTGAGCCAGATGCTGACCCTGTTCACCACGCCCGTGGTCTACCTCTACCTGGACCGCTTCCATACCTGGTGGCGCCGCATCTGGGCCGATTTCCGCGGCACGTCGGCCGAGAAGCCGGAACTGGAAAAAATCTAAAAGGAATGCTCATGAAAGCCAGACACGCGAAAAGCCTCCTGCCGGCGGCCCTGCTCGTGACAGTGGGGCCGCTGCTGCTCACGGCCTGCGCCGTGGGGCCCGATTACGTCAAGCCCAAGACCGACACGCCCGATGCCTTCAAGGAGACGGCAGGCTGGAAAGTGGCGCAACCGGCCGACACCAGGCTGCCGAGCAAGTGGTGGGAAATCTATAACGATCCGCTGTTGAACGATCTGGAAGAGCAACTCAACGCCGCGAACCAGACCATCGCACAGGCCGAGGCGCAATACCGCCAATCGCGTGCGGCAGTGCGCGGCGCGCAGGCGTCCTACTACCCCACGGCCAGCGCGGCCGCTTCGCATACGCGGGCCGGCAATCCGGTAGCGAAAACCGTCACCCCGCTCGCCGCCTCCGGCCCCACCGACACCAACACCCTGACCATCGACGTCGGCTGGGAACCCGATCTCTGGGGCCGCGTGCGGCGCACCGTCGAAGCGAACAAGGCCGGCGCACAGGCCAGCGCCGCCGACCTGCAAGCGACGCGCCTGCTGGCCCAGGCGCAACTGGCGCAAGACTATTTCCAGTTGCGCGACCTCGATGCCGAACGCCGCCTCTATGACAAGACCGTGGAAGGCTACAGCAAGTCGCTCGAGCTGACACGCAACCAGTACAAAGCCGGTACCGTGTCCAAGGAAAACGTCGTGCTGGCGGAGACGCAATTACGCACCACCGAAGCGCAAGCCATCGACTTCGACGTGCAGCGCGCCCAGATGGAACATGCGATCGCGCTCCTGGTGGGCAAGCCGGCCCCGGTCTTCTCGATCAAGCCCACCCCCTCCTTCGACACGGCCGTGCCGGCCATCCCGGTAGGCGTGCCCTCCACCCTGCTGGAACGCCGCCCCGACATCGCCAACGCCGAACGCCTGGCCGCCGCGGCCAACGCCAAGGTCGGCCTGGCCGACTCGGCCTGGTACCCCAACCTGACGCTGAGCGCGCAAGGCGGCTACCAGAGCAGCAGCTTCGCCAACTGGATCTCGGCGCCGAACCGCCTCTGGTCCATCGGCCCCTCGATCGCGCAAACCCTGTTCGACGGCGGCGCCCTACGCGCGGCATCGGACCAGGCAAGAGCATCCTATGACGCCTCGGTAGCCAACTACCGCCAAACGGTCCTGGCCGGCTTCCAGGAAGTCGAAGACAACATCGCCGCGCTGCGCATCCTGGAGCAGGAAATGGACAAGCAGCGCGAAGCGGTGGAGTTGTCGCGCCACTCGGTGGAGTTGACGCGCAACCAGTACAAGGCCGGGGTGGTGGCGTATCTGGATGTGATCACGGTGGAGACCACGGCCTTGTCGAATGAGCGGGCGTTGGTGGATTTGCTTAATAGGCGTCTGTCGGCCAGCGTGCTGTTGATCAAGGCGCTGGGGGGTGGTTGGGATGTTTCGCAGTTGCCGGACAACGAAGCAGTCAGCAAGCGCTGAATCAAATCAATCCGCGATTACCAAGCTCCAGCTTCAGATAAGCATAATAAATCGGCGCAGCCACCACACCAGGCAAGCCAAACACCGCCTCCATCACCAGCATCGCGATCAATAGCTCCCAGGCATGCGCCTTGATCTGCGTGCCGATGATCTTGGCGTTGAGGAAGTATTCCAGCTTGTGGATCAGCACCAGGAAGATCAGGCAGGCCGCCGCGACCTGCAGCGAGATCGTCAGCGCCACGACGGTCAGGATGGTGTTCGACATCAGGTTGCCGACGATAGGCAGGAGGCCGGCGAAGAAGGTCAGCACCACCAGGCTCTTGGCCAGCGGCATGTGTACGCCCCACATGGGCAGCGCCACCAGGACGAACAGGCCGGTGAAGAAGCAGTTCAGCGCGGCGATCTGCACCTGGGCGAACACGATGCGGCGGAAGGCCATGCCGAGGTTGGTGATGCGCGTGACAAGGGCCGCCGCGAACGGCCCGTGCTTGTGTTCGCCCGTGGTCTGGCCCAGGGCCACCATGGCGCCGATGATCATGCCGATCAGGACGTGGGCCGCGGCACGCAGCGAGGCTTCGCCCATGCCCTGCGCCTGTGTGGCGTGCGTGCGCAGCCAGTCGGTGATCATCTGCTTCAGGCTGACCACGTCGGCCGGCAGGTAGGCGCTGATCCATTGCGGCATTTCGCTGCGCGAGGTCTCGAGCATGTCGGCCATCTTTTGCAGCATGGCTTGCACGGTGCCCGTATCGCTGCGGAAGAAGGCGATCAAGGCCCAGATGGCCACGGTCAGGAGGGCGACGGTGATCGCGCCGAGGCAAGCCACGGCCACGACGCGCGCGCGGGCGCTGCTGATCTTGCGTTCCAGGACGGGCGTCAGCACGTGCACCACGGAAAACACGACCAGCCCGGAAAACAGTGCGGCCAACAGGTTGCGTTCGAGGATAAGCAGCAAGGCCAGGCCGGCCAGGATATAGGACGCGATATCGAGCTTGCCGTGCTTGTCCGCCGCAGAAAAAGCTTGTACGTCTTGTTTCATGGTGTGGTGTCCGTTTTGCCGCGGTTCGCCTTTACAATGGAGGCTTGATCATACATTGAGTCGGACCCGCAATGAGTCAAGATGGCGACAAGCCGAAATTCGGCCGTTTGTTGATAGTTTTGCTACTGGTTATTCTGTTTTGCTTTGTTTTGACCTGGTTTGCGGAGACATATCTGGCTTAGGCCCGGTCTCCCTATCCTGCTTTTGCCCAATCAGGTAAGAGTCCACTACCCCCGCAATCCAGCACGCCAGCGCCGCCCACGAAGCGATTTGCACGCCGATCGGGTCCGGCCCGAGGTCGAGCATTCGTTCAATGGTTGCGGAATCGGCCGGCACCTCGCCCGAAAGCACCTTGTAGAGCATGCCGTCGACCTTGTCGACCAGGCCGCGCGAAAAGATATCGTCGATCAAGTACCAGAGCAGCCCCGTGAACGCTGCGATCAGTGCCCAGCCGCGCGCGTTGGAGCGCAGCACCAAATGGCCTATCCCCGGATAGGCAAACGCGGACCACAAAGCGGCTTTGACCGATTTCTTCATACGTCTCTCTTATTCGCCGCGCGATATGCGCCGGGGTTTTTCCCGGTCCATTCCTTGAACGCATGGTTGAACGAACTCTGTTCCCGGTAGCCTAGCATGAAGGCGATCTCGGCGATACCGAATTGCCCTTCGCCGAGGTAGTGCTCGGCCAGCTCGCGCCGTGTGCGGTCGAGCAGTTGGCCGAAGGTGAGGCCGGCGTCCGTCAGCTTGCGCTGCAGCGTCCTTTGCGACATGTCCAGGTCTTGCGCCACGTCGGCCACGCGCGCCCCATCCTGCGCCAAGCGACGCGCAATGCTGCCGCGGACCAGCGCGGCGATGCCGCCGTCGGCTTCGGCGCGCGCTTTTTCCCGCAATAGCCGTTCGGCATGCTGCTGCAAGACCGGGTACATGCCGATATCGGCATTGGGCACGGGCGTGGCGAGCAGGGCCGCGTCGAAGCGCGCGGCATTGACTGCAGCGCCGAAGCTGACTTGATCGCCGAAGATGCGTCGATGCTCGCCCGTGTCGGCCGGCGCCGCATGCGTGAACGAGACGGCGGCGGGCGGCAGAGGCTGGCCGGCCAACCAATCGGCGAACACGCGTATGCCGGCAAACACGCTTTCCGCCAAATGGCGCCCGGCATCCTGGTTGTTCGGGTGCCAGCGGTATTCGGCCATGCCACCCTGCACCTCGAGCGTGGAGCGGCCCAGGTCGTGCGCCAGGCTTTCGAAACGCATGGTTTGCTGCAAGGCCTGGCCGAAATCGCGGCAGCTCAAGAGGATCAAGCCGTACACGTTGTAGGTGCCGAGCTTGACGCGCTCGCCCGTGTGCAATCCGAAATCGGCATCCTTGCCCAGTTCGGCGCCGAGTTCGAGCAGGCGCTCATAGGCCCCGGCGGCAATCGATTCGGGCAAGGGATCGAGCGCGCCATCCAAACCGGCGGCGCGCTGCAGCTCCGGCGCGGAAACGCCGCGCGCCGCCGCCGCTTCCAGCAAGGGTTGCAAGTAGGGGCCGGCAACCAGGCGTTTATTCCCGGCCGGCACGGTTGGCATGATAGGACAAATGGCTTGGCATGAAAGCGCAATACGGCGAGCCGCCTGTGGCGTATGATGCGCCAAGTATACCGCCGCCGAGGACAATATCGTGAGACGCTGGAACGGATGGGGCGACGACTCCATCGAAATCGCCCTGAACCCCGACGCGCTGGCCTTCCTGGCCGAGCGCATCGGCAAGGGCACGCCCAATGCCGATGCCACGCTGGAACAAGCCATGGCCGCCATCCCGGCCAGCCGCCTGCCGGACCACCCGCAGGTCGATACCGATCCGGAAACGCGCCTGAGGAACGGCCTGGGGCAAAGCCTGCCCGACTGGCTCAAGCTGCGCCATGGCAAGACCGGGCCCCTGCCCGATGGCGTGGCCTTTCCCGAAACGACAACCGATGTGCGCGCCCTGCTCGATTACGCCAGGCAATGCGGCGCGGCCGTGATCCCCTACGGCGGCGGCACCAGCGTAGTGGGCCATCTGACCGCGCAGGAAGGCGGCAAGCCGGTGCTGACGGTCAATCTTTCGCGCCTGTCGCGCCTGATCGATTTCGACACCACGTCGCAACTGGCCACCTTCGGCGCCGGCGTGGCCGGGCCGGATCTGGAAGCGCAATTGCGCGCGCGCGGCTACACGCTGGGCCATTTCCCGCAATCGTTCGACTATTCGACGCTGGGCGGCTGGATCGTCACGCGTTCCTCGGGCCAGCAATCGCTGCGCTATGGCCGCATCGAGCACTTGTTCGCCGGCGGCAAGCTCGAGACGCCGGACGGCACGCTGGAACTGCCGACCTTCCCCGCCTCGGCTGCAGGCACCGACTTGCGCGAAATGGTGCTAGGTTCCGAAGGCCGGCTCGGCATCCTCACCGAAGCCACAGTGCGCATCACGCCGCACCCCGCGCGCGAGGAATTCCATGCCGTGTTCTTCCCCGACTGGAGCCATGCCGAAGACGCGGCGCGCACGCTGGCGCAGGCCAGGCTGCCGCTATCGATGCTGCGCCTGTCGAACGCAGTCGAAACCCTGACTTCGCTGACGCTGGCCGGGCACAAGCTTTTGATCGGACTGCTGCAGCGTTACCTGTCGTGGCGCGGCTGCGGCGAAGACAAATGCGTACTGCTGCTCGGCGCCAGCGGTACGGCCGACAGCGTCGAATATGCGCTCGGCCAGGCGCTCGATATCACGCGCCGATTCTCCGGCGTGCATGTCGGCCGCGGCTTCGGCGACAAGTGGAAGCAAAACCGCTTCAAGAACGTCTACCTGCGCAATGCGGCCTGGCAGCATGGCTATGCGATCGACACCGTGGAAACGGCGGTGGACTGGCCGCGCGTGCGCAACATGATGGAAGCCGTGGAGCGCGGCGCGACCGAAGCGCTGGCGGCGTTCGGCGAGCGCGTGCACACCTACACCCATCTCTCGCACCTGTATGCGCAGGGTGCGAGCGTCTACACCACCTTCGTCTACCGCCTGGCCGGCAGCCATGAAGCCGACCTGGAGCGCTGGAGGGCGCTCAAGGCCGCGGCCTGCCGGGCCATCGTCGCCAATGGCGGCACGATCAGCCATCAGCACGGCGTCGGCACCGATCACGCGCCCTACCTCCAGGCGGAGAAAGGAGAAGCAGGCATGGCGGCGATGCGCGCATTGTGCAAGCATTTCGATCCGCAAGGCATGATGAACCCGGGCAAGCTATGGGGAGACGCGCATGTGGAAGCTTAGCGATCGCGAGCAATTGCCCGGCTTGCTGGCCCAGGATTGGGATATCGTGGTCGTCGGCGGCGGCATCACGGGTGCGGGCATTTTGCTCGAAGCCTCGCGCCGCGGCTTGCATGCGCTCTTGGTGGAACAGCGCGACTTCGCCTGGGGCACCTCGAGCCGCTCGTCGAAGCTGGTGCATGGCGGCCTGCGTTATCTCAAGGAAGGCAAGTTCAAACTGACGCGCGACTCGGTGCGCGAGCGCGAAAACCTGATGCGCGAAGCGCCGGGCTTAGTCGACGCGCAACCGTTCGCCTTCGCCAATTACGCGAAACGCAAGCCCGGGCGCTGGGCTTTCTCGCTCGGCCTGGCGATCTATGACCGCATGGCCGAACGCGCCGAAAAGCACTGGTATCGGCGCGAGGAATTCCTCATGCTGGCGCCGGCCGTGGGGCGCGCCGGCTTGCAAGGCGGACTGTGCTACACCGATGCCAAGACCGACGATGCGCGCCTGGTCTTGCGCGTGCTGCAGGAAGCCGTGGCCGCCGGCGGCCATGCGCTGAACTATCTCGCGGCGCAAGAGCTGGACCGCCACGAGGGCAAGGTGGGCGGCCTGGTGCTGCGCGACGACGTGGCCGGCGCCCGATACCGCGTGCGCGCCAAGGTGGTGATCAATGCCACGGGCGCGTGGGCCGACGGCTTGCGGCAAGCGAGCGGCAAGCACAAGTTGCGGCCCCTGAGAGGCAGCCATTTGATTTTGCCGGCCTGGAAACTGCCGCTGGCGCAAGCGATCAGCTTCATGCATCCGCGCGACGGGCGCCCGGTGTTCGCCTTTCCCTGGGAAGGCGCGACCCTGGTCGGCACGACCGACGTCGATCACCGCGAAGACCTGCGGCAAGAAGCGATCATCACGGCGGACGAGGCACGCTACCTGATGGAAGCGCTGGCTTTTCAATTTCCGCAAATCGGCTTCGACGCCGCCGACGTGATCTCAAGCTATGCCGGTGTGCGCCCCGTGATCGACACCGGCAAGAGCGACCCGTCCAAGGAAGGGCGCGACCACGCGGTCTGGATGGAAGACGGCCTGTTGACAGTGACCGGCGGCAAGCTCACTACCTTCCGCCTGATCGCGCTCGATGCCTTGAAGCAGGCGGCGGCGCGACTGCCGGGCTGGCAGGACAAGCTGGAATTGCGTCCGGTGTTTCGCGTCTTCGCGCTGCCCCGCTCGCAAAACCTGACGGCAACGCAGCATGCGCGCCTCGCAGGTCGGCTCGGCATCAATGCGCCCTCAATGATCGCGCAAGCCAGGCCTGAAGAATTGCAAACCATAGACGGCACCGAAACGCTGTGGGCCGAGTTGCGCTGGGCCGCGCGCCACGAAGCCGTGCACCACCTGGAGGACTTGCTGCTGCGCCGCACCCGCCTCGGCCTGCTGCTGGCGCAAGGCGGCGCCGCCATCCTGCCGCGTGTACGCGAACTGTGCCAGATCGAGCTGGCGTGGAACGATGCGCGCTGGGAGCAGGAGGAAGCGGATTACCGCGCGCTGTGGCAGAGACATTACGCACCGCCGGAGGCCGCGACATGAGTGCCGACGACACCTACCTGCTGTCGATCGACAACGGCACGCAAAGCGTGCGCGCCCTGCTGTTCGATCTGCAGGGCAATCTGGTCGCCAAGTCGCAAGTCATGCTCGAAGCCTATTTCTCGGCCGAGCCCGGTTGGGCCGAACACGATGTCGAAGAATATTGGCATGCGGTCTGCTCCGCCTGCCGTCGCCTGTGGAGCCTCACCGACATCCCCAAAAGCGCGATCAAGGGCGTGGCCGTGACCACGCAGCGCGCCACCGTCATCAACCTCGACCGCGAAGGCAAGCCCCTGCGTCCGGCCATGCTCTGGCTCGACCAGCGCCGCACCGACGAGGTGCCGCCCATCGGCATGCTATGGAAAACTGCGTTCAAGCTGGCGCGAGTCGAACACACCATCGATTTTTTCCGTGGCGAAGCCGAAGCCAACTGGATCAAGGCGCACCAGCCCGACATCTGGGCCAGGACCGACAAATACCTGCTGCTGTCGGGCTATCTCAACTACCGGCTCGGCGGCAAATACGTCGATTCCTCCGGCTCGCAGGTCGGCTACATCCCCTTCGACTACAAGCGCCTGGCCTGGGCCGGCAAGCGCGACTGGAAATGGCAGGCGCTGCCGGTCGAGCGGCGCATGCTGCCCGAACTGGTCCAGCCGGCCACGGTGTTCGGCGCCATCACCGCCGCCGCGGCAGCCGACACTGGCATCCCCGAAGGCACGCCGCTCGTTGCCGCCGCGGCCGACAAGGCCTGCGAAGTGATCGGCTCGGGCGCGCTGGCGCCGCACGTCGGCAGCCTCTCCTACGGCACCACGGCCACGATCAATACCACGCGCGCCAGGTACCTCGAAGTCACGCCATTCATCCCGCCCTACCCCTCGGCCGTGCCTGGCTGCTACAGCACCGAAGTGCAGATCTTCCGCGGCTACTGGATGGTCAACTGGTTCAAGGAACAATTCGGCCACCTGGAAAAGACCGCAGCCCGCGAAAGCGGCATCGCGCCGGAAGCCTTGTTCGACGAACTGGTGAATGCCGTGCCGCCCGGCTCCATGGGCCTGATGCTGCAACCCTACTGGACGCCCGGCATCAAGATACCCGGCCCCGAAGCCAAGGGCGCCGTGATCGGCTTCGGCGACGTGCATACGCGCGCCCACTTCTACCGCGCCATCCTGGAAGGGTTGGCCTATGCGTTGCGCGAAGGCAAGGAAAGGATAGAAAAGCGCAGCGGGACGCCAATCACGGTGCTGCGCATCTCCGGCGGCGGTTCGCAAAGCGATGCCGCCATGCAATTGACGGCCGATATCTTCGGCTTGCCGGCGGAGCGGCCGCACGTCTATGAGACTTCCGGCCTGGGCGCGGCCATCGATGCGGCCGTCGGATTGGGCTTTTACCAGGATTTTCCGGCTGCGGTTGCCGCCATGACCCGCGTGAGCAAGACTTTCCTGCCCGATGCCGCCAACCACAAGATTTACGACCAACTGTACCGCCGCGTGTACCAGGAAATGTATCCCAGGCTGCAGCCACTCTACCGCGATATCCAGAAAATCACCGGATATCCGCACCAGATCTGAAGACTTTGGTACAAATTGACCGAAGAACAAGAAAACCGGTCGATTTGCCGAACGATCTTGTCACCTGTTTGTCATATTATATGGTGCAAGTGCAGATATTCAAAAAC
>DASVYZ010000338.1:0-4316 GCA_036391935.1 Burkholderiaceae bacterium
TCGCGCGTCACGGCCTTGCCGCCGGCTTGAGCCTGGGCTTCGGCTTCGCTGCGCGCGACGTAGACCTTGCCGTCGGCGTCATACCAGGCCGGAATCTGATGGCCCCACCACAGTTGGCGCGAGATGCACCAATCCTGGATATTGTTGAGCCACTGGTTGTAAGTCGTGGTCCAATTTTCCGGCACGAACTGGATCTCGCCCGATGCCACCTTTTGCAGCGCCACTTCGGTGATCGACTTGCCGGGGAAGTGCGTGCCGGCCGGTGCCGGCTTGCTCATGGCGACGAACCATTGGTCGGTCAGCATCGGTTCGAGCACGACGTTGGTGCGATCGCCGCGCGGCACCATCAGCTTGTGCGGCTTGACTTCGGCCAGCAGGCCTTGCGCCTCGAGATCGGCCACGATTTGCTTGCGCGCGGCGAAGCGATCCATGCCTCGGTAGGCGGCCGGTGCGGCATCGCTGATCTTCGCTTCGAGCGTGAAGATGGAAATCTGGGCCAGATTGTGGCGTTGGCCGACCTGGTAGTCGTTGAAATCGTGCGCCGGGGTGATCTTGACGCAGCCGGTGCCGAATTCCTTGTCCACGTAGTCGTCCGCGATCACGGGGATTTCGCGCTCGGTCAGCGGCAGCTTGAGCATCTTGCCGACCAGGTGAGTGTAGCGCTCGTCGGTCGGATCGACCGCCACGGCCACGTCGCCCAACAGGGTTTCCGGGCGCGTGGTGGCCACCGTCAAGTGTCCGCTGCCGTCGGTCAGCGGATAGCGGATGTACCACATGAAGCCGTCTTCTTCTTCCGACGACACTTCGAGGTCGGACACGGCCGTGCCCAGCACGGGGTCCCAGTTGACCAGGCGCTTGCCGCGGTAGATCAAGCCTTGTTCGTACAGGCGCACGAATACTTCCGTCACAGTCTTGGACAGCTTGTCGTCCATCGTGAAGTATTCGCGGCTCCAGTCGGTCGAAGCGCCCATGCGGCGCATCTGGCCGGTGATGGTCGACCCCGACTTTTCTTTCCACTCCCAGACCTTTTCGACGAACTTTTCGCGGCCCAGGTCATGGCGCGATACCTTTTGCGCATCGAGTTGCCGCTCCACAACGATCTGCGTCGCAATGCCGGCGTGGTCGGTGCCGGGAATCCAGGCCGTGTTGTAGCCGCGCATGCGATGGTAGCGCGTCAAGCCGTCCATGATGGTTTGATTGAAGGCATGGCCCATGTGCAGCGTGCCGGTGACGTTGGGCGGCGGCAACTGAATCGAGAAGGCCGGCTTGCCGGCATCGGTGGTGGCGGTGTAATAGCCGCGCTTTTCCCATTCGGCGCGCCAGAAGGCTTCAATGTCGGCGGGTTCGAAGGACTTGGCTAGTTCCATGGTCGGGCGATCATATTTATGTTTGCAGGGAACTAGCGATTATATAAGGGAACGCCTGCGTGCCCGGATAAACTGGTGCATAAATGGGCGTATAATTCGGACCATACCATTTCACTTTGGTCTTGCTAGGGGTCCTGGTGGCATTGCATAAATATCATGCAATGTTCTCCGGGTGAGAAATACCCTTTACCTGATCTGGATAATGCCAGCGAAGGGAAGCTTACGGATGCTGCAGGTCTTACTACATCCGCCGTTCCCTCGCGATATGAACCAAGCAAAGGAACGCGATGAACGCCAATCCCAAATTCTTAGCCGCCACCGCCCAGGTTGACGAGGCGGCGATCCAACCCCTGCCGAATTCGCGCAAGATCTATGTCGAAGGTTCGCGGCCCGACATCCGCGTGCCGATGCGCGAAGTCAGCCAATGCGATACACCGGCTTCGTTCGGCGCGGAACAGAACCCGCCGATTTACGTCTACGACACCTCCGGTCCCTATACCGAGCCGGGCGTCAAGATCGACATCCGTTCCGGCCTTGGCACCCCGCGCCTGCCGTGGATTCTGGAGCGCGCCGACACGGAAGAGCTGCCCGGTCCGAGTTCCGAGTACGGTATCGAGCGCCTGAACGACCCGCAACTGGCCGAGTTGCGTTTCAACCTGCACCGCAAGCCGCGCCGCGCCGCTGCAGGCAAGAACGTGTCGCAGATGCACTATGCCAGGAAGGGGATCGTCACGCCCGAGATGGAATACGTGGCGATCCGCGAAAACATGCGCCGCAAGGAATATGTCGAGCAATTGAAGGCATCGGGCCCGATGGGCAACCGCCTGGCCGACTTGATGGCGCGCCAGCATCCGGGCCAGAACTACGGCGCAGCCATCCCCGCCGAGATCACGCCCGAATTCGTGCGCGACGAAATCGCGCGCGGCCGTGCCATCATTCCGGCCAACATCAACCACCCGGAAATCGAGCCGATGATCATCGGCCGCAATTTCCTGGTCAAGATCAATGCCAACATCGGCAATTCGGCAGTCACCTCTTCGATCGGCGAAGAAGTCGAGAAGATGACCTGGGCCATCCGCTGGGGCGGCGATACGGTGATGGATCTTTCCACCGGCAAGCATATCCACGAAACGCGCGAATGGATCATCCGCAATTCGCCTGTGCCCATCGGCACCGTGCCGATCTATCAGGCGCTGGAAAAGGTCAATGGCAAGGCCGAAGACCTGACCTGGGAAATCTTCCGCGACACGCTGATCGAGCAAGCCGAGCAGGGCGTCGATTACTTCACGATCCACGCCGGTGTGCTGTTGCGCTACGTGCCGCTGACGGCCAAGCGCATGACCGGCATCGTCTCGCGCGGCGGATCGATCATGGCGAAGTGGTGCCTGGCGCACCACAAGGAAAACTTCCTTTATACGCACTTTGAAGACATCTGCCAGATCATGAAGGCCTACGACGTCTCCTTTAGCCTGGGCGACGGCTTGCGCCCCGGTTCGATCTACGACGCCAACGACGAAGCGCAACTCGGCGAACTGAAGACGCTGGGCGAATTGACGCAGATCGCCTGGAAGCACGACGTGCAGGTGATGATCGAAGGTCCGGGCCACGTGCCCATGCACTTGATCAAGGAAAACATGGACTTGCAGCTGGAGCAGTGCGCCGAAGCGCCGTTCTATACGCTCGGCCCCTTGACCACCGATATCGCGCCAGGTTACGACCACATCACTTCGGGCATCGGTGCGGCGATGATAGGCTGGTACGGCACGGCCATGCTGTGCTACGTCACGCCGAAGGAACATCTGGGCCTGCCGAACAAGGCCGACGTCAAGGAAGGCATCATCACCTACAAGCTCGCGGCGCATGCGGCCGACCTGGCCAAGGGCCATCCGGGCGCCCAGATCCGCGACAATGCCTTGTCCAAGGCGCGTTTCGAATTCCGCTGGGAAGACCAGTTCAACCTCGGCCTTGACCCCGACAAGGCACGCGAATTCCACGACGAGACCCTGCCCAAGGATTCGGCCAAGGTGGCGCACTTCTGCTCCATGTGCGGCCCGCATTTCTGCTCCATGAAGATCACGCAGGATGTGCGCGATTACGCGGCCAAGCAGGGCATCACGGAGATCGAGGCGTTGAAGCAGGGTATGGAAGTGAAGGCGGTCGAGTTCGTCAAGAGCGGTTCGGAAATCTACCGTAAGCAGTGATGGCTACGATTGCGATCCACCTCAATGGCGAACCGCGCGAAGTGGCGGCGGGCCAGTTGGTGCGGGACTTGGTTGCCGGGCTGAACCTCGGTAACCAGGCCTTGGCTGTAGCGATCAATCGCGAGATTGTGCCGCGGCAGAAGTGGCCCGAACGAACTTTGCTGGCTGGCGACAAGGTAGAGATTGTCAGAGCCATCGGCGGCGGTTAATTTGTTTTTTGCGCGCGAGCGCCAATATAGAACCCCTCGCCCGCAGGCGGGAGAGGGGCAGGGGTGAGGGACGTCGCGAGCAGTCTAAGCCTGTTCAGCGCAGCCAATGCATCGCTTCCCTCACCTCCAACCCCTCTCCCGCCGGCGAGCGAGGGGAGTTAAGGAGCCCTTATGCAGCAAACCGAGAACGCCAATACCGAGGACCACGGCCTGACCATCGCCGGCAAAACCTACGGCTCACGCCTGTTGGTCGGCACCGGCAAATACCGCGACCTCGAAGAAACCCGCCAGGCCGTCGAAGCCTCGGGCGCCGAGATCATTACGGTGGCAGTGCGCCGCGTCAATATCGGCCAGAATCCGAACGAAGCGAGCCTGCTCGACGTGTTGCCCACGTCGAAGTACACCATGCTGCCCAATTCGGCCGGCTGCTACAACGCCGCCGATGCGGTCTATACCTTGCAATTGGCGCGCGAACTGTTGAACGGACACAAGCTGGTCAAGCTCGAAGTGCTGGGCGATCCCAAGTCTCTGTATCCGAA
>DASVYZ010000339.1:0-2136 GCA_036391935.1 Burkholderiaceae bacterium
CCGGCAAGTCGCCAAGGTGGCCGTCACCGTAAGGGCCGGCATGCTTTTCCGTCTTCATCGGGTCCCAATGCCCGCCGGCGGCCATGGCCGGCACCGGCTTGCCGTCTTTCATCCCGGCGTCGCAGGAAGGATTTTCGTGGATGTGGAAGCCATGCAGGCCGGTCGGCAGGCCCGACAAGGAAGGCCAGAAAATCAAGCCATATTGCGATTCGGTGACAGTAATTTCGCCGGCCGGCGTGACCACGCCTTTTTCATCGACCATATTCATCGGCACCGTGAGCGACGGGCCTTTTTCGGCAGCCTGAGCTGCCACAGCGAGCAAGAATGCACAGGAAACAACGAGGTGTCGCATGATGGCTCCTTGAAAGTCGTTATTAAATCATTGCAACGTAACGGCGCGAAATTGATTCTGCCGATACTTTGAATAGCGCAACGCTATGAAGTTTCCAACATTGCCTGCAGGCGACGCTCTATCTTGCGATAATCGGCTTCGATGGCCCCGATTTTCGCTTCCAGGTCATCCATGATGCCGGCTTTTAACTGCAGCTCGAATTTTTTGCATAAGGCAGCCAGCGTGCCGGCTCCCATGGACGAGGCGCTGCCGCTCAAGGCGTGCGTCAACCTGAGCAATTCAGCGCGGTCCGAAGCTTGCGCCGCGCGCAGCATGGCGGCCAAACGCCTGGTGCTGTCGGTCTGGAACAGATTGGCCAGCTCGGCGAAGTCGCTGCCGAATACTTCCTGCATGCCGTCGAGATCGTCCTTGACCGGCAATTCGTGCAATTCAAGCGGGGGCCCCTGTTCCGAAATCTTCACTTCAAGCCAGCGCGCCAGCATTTCGCGCAAGGTGGCGGGTCGGATCGGTTTGGGCAGATAATCGTCCATGCCCGATGCCAGGCACTTCTCCCTCTCGCCGGTCAAGGCGTGCGCAGTCAGGGCGACGATGGGAATATGCCGTGCCGGCTTGCCGCTTCTTTCATCGCTGCGCTCGTTGGCGCGTATGCGCATGGTCGCCTGATAGCCGTCAAGCTCGGGCATCTGGCAATCCATCAGGATCAGATCGTAGTTGCCCACGCCATGCATGGCCACCGCCTGCAAGCCGTCCGCCGCTATCTCGGTTGTGCAGCCGAATTTTTTCAGCATGTGGACCACAACCGATTGATTGACCACATTATCGTCGACCACGAGAATGCGGTATCCCTGGAACGGCAGCTCGGCGTTTGCAGCCTGCAACGTCGATGCATGGTTGGTGCCGCTGATGAAGCCGGGATTTTCGCCGCGCCGCAAGGCGCTGCACAAGGCGCGCAGCGTATGGATCAGCACATCGCGCGGCAGCGGTTTCTTCAGCAAGGCGGAAAAACCGGCCTGGGCCAGCGTATCCGCGTCGGCCGGTGTCGCCTGCGCACTCAGCATCACCAGCAAGGTATCGCCGAACTCGGTGGCGGCCTTGATCGTACCGCCCAGGCCGATGCCGTCGATATCCTGCAAGCGCGGCGCGATCACGGCGATGCAATATGGATCGTGCGCCGAGACCGCGGCTTTCATCGCCGCCAAGGCTTCGGCGCCGCTGCCGCGTGTGTCGACGCGCATGCCTTCGTGCAGCAACAATTCCTCGAATACGGCGCGGTAGTTGGACTGATTATCGACGAACAGCACGCGCACCCCGGCCAAGGGGTTTTGCGCCGACTCGTATTTTTCCTCGGCCGCGCGCGGCAAATCGAGCGTGACCCAGAAAGTGCTACCCTTGCCCAGCTCGCTTTCCACGCCGATCCGGCCGCCCATCAATTCCACCAGCAGCTTGCAGATGGTCAAACCGAGGCCGGTGCCGCCATATTGGCGTGTGGTGGATGGATCGGCCTGGGTGAACTTCTCGAAAACCTGCGTCCGCTTGTCGGGCGCCAGGCCGATACCGGTGTCGCTCACCGACAAGCGCAAATGGCAGATGTCGGGGTTCTCGTGCATGGCACTGACCGCGACGTCAACCACGACGTGACCGCGCGAAGTAAACTTGATGGCGTTCGAGAGCAGGTTGGTCATGATCTGCCGCACGCGCGTCGGATCGCCTTTCATGTTGCGCGGTGCCGACGGCGGATAATGCACCACCAGTTCCAGGCCCTTGTTGCGTGCATCGATGCCTTG
>DASVYZ010000340.1:0-12947 GCA_036391935.1 Burkholderiaceae bacterium
TCGACTTCGCCGAACTGCTGCTGCGCTGCTATGAGCTGTTGACGCGCAACCAGCCGCTGCGCGAGCATTATCAGAACCGCTTCCGCCACGTGCTGATCGATGAATTCCAGGACACCAACGACCTGCAATACAAGTGGCTCAAGCTGATGGCGGGCAAGCAGGGCGCCATGTTCGCCGTCGGCGACGACGATCAGAGCATCTATGCATTCCGCGGCGCCAACGTCGGCAACATGCTGGCCTTCGAGCGTGAATTCGCTTCGCAAAACCTGATCAAGCTGGAGCAGAATTACCGCTCGCATGCGCATATCCTCGATGCGGCCAATGCGCTGATATCGCACAACCGCAATCGGCTGGGCAAGAACCTGCGCACCGATGCCGGCCATGGCGAACCCTTGCGCGTGTACGAGGCATCCTCCGATCTGCAGGAAGCGCAATGGATCGTCGAGCAGGCCAAGAGCCTGATGGCCGAGGGCGCCGAGCGCAAGGAAATCGCCGTCCTGTACCGCTCCAATGCGCAATCGCGCGTGCTCGAGCACGCCTTGTTTTCGGCCGGCGTACCTTACCGCGTGTTCGGCGGCTTGCGCTTTTTCGAGCGCGCCGAGATCAAGCACGCGATCGCCTACCTGCAGTTGATGGACAATCCGCACAACGACTCGGCTTTCCTGCGTGTGGTCAATTTCCCCGCGCGCGGTATCGGTGCGCGCAGCATCGAACAACTCCAGGATGCGGCGCGCGCCAACAAGACTTCGCTGTATGCCGCCGTACCCTATATCAGCGGCAAGGCCGGTTCGTCGCTGGGCGCCTTCGTCAAGATGATCGAGGGCGCGCGCTTCGAGACCGCGCAATTGCCGCTGGCCGAAATGGTCGAGGTGGTGATCGAGCGCAGCGGCTTGAAGCTGCATTACGAGACCGAAAAAGAAGGCGCGGACCGCATCGAAAACCTGGAGCAGCTTGTCAGCGCCGCGACGCTGTTCGTGTCCGAAGAAGGTTTCGGCCACGATGCGCCGGCGTTTCTCGGCCCACGTGCGCCAGAGACCGCGGGCACGGCCCTGCCTTCGGGCGACGAGGTGCTTGACGCCGATTCGCCGTTGCCCACGGTCATGTCGCCGCTCTCGGCCTTCCTGTCGCATGCGTCGCTTGAAGCCGGCGACAACCAGGCCCAGGCCGGCGAAGACGCGCTGCAGCTGATGACGGTGCACTCGGCCAAGGGCCTGGAATTCAACGCGGTCTTCATCACCGGCCTGGAAGAAGGCCTGTTCCCGCACGAAAACAGCGCCAAGGAGGACGGCGGCCTCGAAGAAGAGCGGCGACTGATGTATGTTGCCATCACGCGTGCCCGCCGGCGGCTGTATCTGAGTTTTTCCCAGACCCGCATGCTGCACGGTCAGACACGCTACGGCACGCGCTCGCGCTTCTTCGACGAATTGCCCGACGCAGCCCTGAAATGGCTCTCGCCGCGCGTCCAGCACCATTGGTTTGCCAATCCCAAGTCATGGGAAAAATCGGCCTGGGACGACGATGCTCCCGAAGCCGGCGCCAACCGTATCGCCCAGTCATTCAGCCGCAAGGATATGATGTGGCGGGTGGGGCAAAACGTGAAGCACGCGAAATTCGGCGAAGGTGTGATTTTCAAGATCGAGGGCGATGGCGACAACGTACATGCCCAGATCAACTTCGGACGCCAGGGCACGAAGAAGCTCGATCTGTCGGTGGCCAAGCTGGAGAGGTTGAATTAATCAGCCTTGCGGCGGCAACGCGGGCTTGCCGAACAGTTCCACGTAGCTCGGATAGAACGAGCAATAGCGCAGCATCGAAAGGAATAGCGCGCAGGGAATCATCACTGCCAGCGCCATCGCTTCGCTCATCCCGGGCAGCAGCGACAGCAGTGCGCTCAGATTGATCGAGATGAACAGCGAGATCGCCGTCCAGGCCACGATGTAGGCGATGAAGGCCTTGATGGCGCGCAGCACCGAAAAGAAGCTGAAAAAGATCGCCTTGGCCACGCCCATGTTCTGCCACGCGATCAGCGGCGCGGCAAACCAGAGCGGGAAAATCAGGATCATGTAGACCGACATGCCGAAGAAGACGGCGCGCACAACGAGGTTTTGCGTATCCGGATTCACCGTGCCGGAAGTCGCGCCTTGCGCCTGGACGATGGCGTCGACCAGCGGGCCGCCGCCATACAGGTACATCGCGCCGATGGCGAGAAGCACCGCCAATACGTACAACACGCCGAGGCCGGCAAGCCGCGGCAGCGCCGGGCTGCGCAGATAGGCGAACAGCAGCCCGGGCTTCGCTTCGCGCCCGGCTTCGCTCAAGGCGCATCCGAGCATGAAGGCGGTGGTGAAGGCCTGGTTGAGCACGAACAGCAGCAGGGAGCCGATCAGCGGGATGAAGGCCAGCAACAGGTTGACCATCACGTACAGCAGGAACAGCAGCGACAGTTGATTGGGCTGGCGCCGGAACAGCATGAAGCCGTCGCGAATCCACTGCAGGCCGCTGGCGGCGGGAAGGCGGTTCACGGCAACTCCGGCAAGGCATGCGCGATGCGTTCGCGCAAGATGCGTTCGAAATGTGCCGGGTCGTGCGGCGTCAGCATTTCGGCGTCGCGCGGCATGTAATAGTCGTACAGGCGCGAGAGCCAGAAGCGCAGTGCGCCGGCGCGCAGCATGGTTTGCCAGGCGGCGCGCTCGTCGGCCGTGAATGGACGTACCGCCCGGTAGGCCTCCAGCAGCGCATGGACGCGTGCCAGGTCAGGCTGGCCCGTGGCGAGATCGACGCACCAGTCGTTGGCGCAGACCGCCAGATCGAACAGCCAGGTGTCGCAACCGGCAAAATAGAAATCGAAGAAGCCGGTCAGCCGTTCACCGTCGAACATCACGTTGTCGCGGAACAGGTCGGCATGAACCGGGCCGGACGGCAGGCGGGCATAAGCAGGCGTGGCGGCGAAGTCCTGCTGGAAGCGCACTTCATCCTGCAGCAGTTTGCTGTTCGATTCCGACAGGAAAGGCAGCACTGCCGGGGTCGTTTCCACCCACCAGGCCAGGCCGCGCAAGTTGGGCTGGCGTATCGCAAAATCCTGTCCCGCGAGGTGCATCCTGGCCAGCATGGAGCCGACGGCGGCGCAATGCGCGGGGCCTGGCGCGAGCTGGCATTTGCCTTCGAGCTTGGAGACGATGGCGGCGGGCTTGCCATGCAAGCGGTTCAGGATGTCACCCGATCTGGTCGCCACGGGGGCCGGCACCAGCACGCCACGTTCGGCCAGGTGGCGCATCAGCTCGAGATAGAACGGCAGTTGCTCGAACGTCAGCTTTTCGAAGACGGTCAGGACGAACTCGCCGGCTTCGGTATCGATGAAGAAATTGCTGTTTTCTATGCCGCTGGAAATGCCGCGTATCGATTTTGCCTGGCCCAGGGGGTAATCGACGATCCAGGATGCGAGGTCAGCCATGCTGACTGGGGTGAAAACAGCCATAGACAAAAGTTCGGAGCGAGAATGAAGGAAAGGCACCGCAGAAACCCTGCAGTGCCTTCAGTGCAGCCTCATATTATGCATGAATCTCCCGCCGCCACAGCCGCTGGCGGACGTGAACGGCAAATTATTTCTTGTCGTTAGTCTCTTCCGGCGGTTCCTCGGGTTTCTTTTTCTTGCTGCCGAGGTTGAATTCCATCACCTTCCATTCCGCGCCGCGATTGGTGGTGCTTTGCGTGTCGCCCGGCAGGGCGGTGCCGACCTGCTGGTTCGGCCGCACATAATAAGTGCTGATGCCGGTTTCCACCTTGACTTCCTTGACCCCGCTGTCGTCGCGTATTTCCGTTACCTTGTGTTCAGCCGGCGGCTTGCCGATTCTGACGGCTGGCGGCTCGGCGTCTTCCAGTTTTTCGAGCTTGCGGCCGTCGGCAGTCTCATGCTCCGCTGCGGATTTCTCCGCTTGCTTCTCGTTTTGTTTATCCGTCTGCTTGGCTGCCGGTTTGTCCTGCTTGGCCTGTTTGCCCTCGCTGGAAGCGTCCGACGGCGTTTGTTGTGCTGAAACCAGCACTGGCGTCAGCATCGCCGCGAGAGACAGGCCGACGGCTTGCAATAGCTGGGATGTACGCATGTTAGCCTCGATATATGATTGCCGTAGCCTCATTGTAGCAAGCTTCCGGATTCAAGCAATTTGACTTGGCGCAAGTCCAATGGTTCCGGATATCCATTTTCACAAGGAATGTGTAGGCGGGCGTTCGGTATCGGCGAGTTCCACGTCGCGCGCGTCGTAGAAAGCGAAAATCGCGTTCACGACATTGACCGGCTCGTCGATCAACTGGATCAGGTCCAGGTCGGCGGCGTTGATCATGCCGTCGGCGACGAGGCGCTGTTCGAACCAATCGAGCAAGCCGCGCCAGAACGTCGTGCCCACCAGGATCACGGGGATGCGGCGCGAGGTGCCGGTTTGGATCAGGGTCAGGACTTCGGTCATTTCATCGAGCGTGCCGAAACCGCCGGGCAAGACCACGTAGGCGTCGGCGTATTTGACGAAGGCCACCTTGCGCGCAAAGAAATGGCGGAACGACAGCGCGATGTTCTGCCACTGGTTCGGCTTCTGTTCGCGCGGCAATTCGATATTCAAGCCGACCGAGGACGACTGCCCTTCGAATGCGCCCTTGCTGGCCGCTTCCATGATGCCGGGGCCGCCGCCCGAAATCACGGCGAAGCCGGCATCGGACAAACGGCGCGCAATATCTTCCGCTGCCGCATAATAGGGATGGTCCGGCCTGATGCGGGCCGAACCGAAAATCGATACGGCCGGGCGCAGTTCCGCCAGCCGTTCTGCCGACTCGATAAACTCTGCCATAATCGTGAACATTTGCCACGATTCGCGCGCCTTTTTGGCCGTCGCGCGTTCCGGATCGGTTACCCGCCGCAGCGGCGGCACGTTTTTGCCCTTCGAATTCATATGAATAAAACCCTGTTATTGGTCGATGGCTCCAGCTATCTCTACCGCGCCTTCCATGCCCATCCCGACTTCCGCGATCCGCAGAACCGCCCGACCGGCGCGATTTACGGCATGGTGAACATGTTACGCCGTTTGCGCAAGGACTATGCGGCCGATTATATGGCTTGCGTGTTCGATGCCAAGGGCAAGACCTTCCGCGACGACCTCTATCCGGAATACAAGGCGCAACGCGCCGCCATGCCGGAAGAGCTGGCGATCCAGATCGAGCCGATCCATGAAATCGTGCGCGCCATGGGGTGGCCCATCCTCATGGTCGAGGGCGTGGAAGCCGACGACGTGATCGGCACGCTGGCGGTGGAAGCCGAGAAGCAGGGCATGGATACGGTGATCTCGACAGGCGACAAGGACCTGGCCCAGCTTGTCACGGAACACGTCACGCTGATCAATACCATGTCCAATGAAAAGCTGGACATCGCGGGCGTGAAGGAAAAATTCGGCGTCGGACCGGAACTGATCATCGATTACCTGACCCTGATCGGCGACACGGTGGATAACGTTCCCGGCGTGAGCAAGGTCGGACCGAAGACCGCCGTCAAGTGGCTGACGCAATACGGCAGCCTCGCCGGCGTGATGGCCAATGCCGCCGAAATCGGCGGCGTGGTCGGCAATAATCTGCGGGAAGCGCTCGACTGGCTGCCGCAAGGCCGCGTCCTGATCACGGTGAAGACCGATTGCGATCTGTCGGCGCACATGAAGACCATCGCCGAATCGCTGCAGCACGAGCCGGAAGACGTGGAAACGCTCAAGGATTGCTTCACGCGCGTCGGCTTCAAGACTTTCCTGCGCGAGCTTGGCGGCAACCCGGCGACACTGGCGGCACCGGCCAAGCCGGCGGGGCGCGAAGACAAGGTGGACAAGGCCAACGAACAAGCCAGCTTGTTCGGCGCGGACGATGCAGGCATATCCCAGGAAGATGCTTACGCACCGGCGGCAGCGCCCGCCGAGGTTCGCTATGAAACCGTGCTGACCGACGCGCAGCTGCAGGAATGGCTCGAACGCATCGATACTGCCAAGCTGACCTCGATCGACACCGAAACGACCTCGCTCGAACCGATGCGCGCGCAACTGGTCGGGATTTCACTGTGCTGCGAGCCCGGCATCGCCGCCTACATCCCCGTCGCACACCGTTACCAGGATGCGCCCGAACAGCTGTCGCGCGAGCACGTGCTGGCCGTGCTCAAGCCCTGGCTCGAGAACCCGTCGAAGGCCAAGGTCGGGCAAAACCTCAAGTACGACAGCCACGTGTTTGCCAACCATGGCGTCAAGCTCGATGGCATCGTGCACGACACGCTGCTCGAATCCTATGTGTTCGAGTCGCATCGCAACCACGACATGGACAGCCTGGCCCTGCGCCACCTGAACCACAAGACCATCACCTTTGAAGAAGTATGCGGCAAGGGCGCTTCGCAAATCGGCTTCGACCAGGTCGATATCGAGCGCGCCACGGCTTATGCGGCGGAAGATGCCGACATCACCCTGCGCCTGCACCGGGCCATGTTGCCGCACATCGATACCGATGGCTTGCGCTTCGTCTACAGCAAGATCGAGGTGCCGACTTCGGTGGTGCTGCAAAAGATCGAACGCAACGGCGTGCTGGTCGACCCGGAACGCTTGAATGCGCAATCGCATGAACTCGGCGTGCGCCTGCTCGAAATCGAACGCGAGGCGCACGAACTGGCGGGACAGCCGTTCAACCTCGGGTCGCCCAAGCAGATCGGCGAAATCTTCTTCGACAAGCTGCAATTGCCGGTGGTGAAGAAGACGCCGTCGGGCTCGCCTTCGACCGACGAGGAAGTGCTGCAAAAGCTGGCCGAAGACTATCCCTTGCCCAAGGTGTTGCTGGAATACCGCAGCCTGTCCAAGCTCAAGTCGACCTATACCGACAAGCTGCCCAAGATGGTCAACCCCGATACGGGGCGCGTGCATACCAACTACGCGCAGGCGGTGGCGATCACGGGGCGGCTGGCTTCGAACGACCCCAACCTGCAAAACATACCGATCCGCACGGCCGAAGGGCGGCGCATCCGCGAAGCCTTCATCGCCCCCGAGGGCAGCGTCATCGTCTCGGCCGATTATTCGCAGATCGAGCTGCGCATCATGGCCCATCTGTCGGAAGACGAGAACATGCTGCGCGCCTTTGCCGATGGCGTCGACATCCACCGCGCCACGGCCGCCGAAATCTTCGGCGTCAAGCCGGAAGAGGTGGCGTCCGAGCAGCGCCGCTATGCCAAGGTGATCAATTTCGGGTTGATCTATGGCATGAGTGCATTCGGCTTGGCGTCGAACCTCGGCATCGAGCGCTCGGCCGCGCAGTCGTATATCGAAAAGTACTTCCAGCGCTTCTCCGGCGTGCGCCGGTTCATGGACGATACCAAGATGACGGCCAAGTCCAAGGGTTATGTCGAAACCGTGTTCGGCCGCAGGCTGTGGCTGACCGAAATCAATTCGCCGAACGGCCCGCGCCGCGCCGGCGCCGAACGTGCGGCAATCAATGCGCCGATGCAGGGCACGGCGGCCGACCTGATCAAGCTGTCCATGATCGCGGTGCAGGATTGGCTGGAAAAGGAAAAGATGGGTACCAAGATGATCATGCAGGTGCACGACGAACTGGTGCTCGAAGTGCCCGAGGCCGAGCTCGATATCGTGCGCGTCAAATTGCCGGAGTTGATGGCCGGGGTGGCGCAGTTGAAGGTGCCGCTGATTGCCGAAGTCGGGGTGGGTAAGAACTGGGACGAGGCGCACTAAAAAATGTGCTCGATGTCGGCCGGCATGTTGACCCAGGCGTGCATGCGTTCTTCGTACACGGAAACGGTGGGGGCAGGGAAATCCGGGTCCGCGAATGCGCCGACGGGAATGGCCACGCTGTCTTCGCTGCCTTGGTTGACGTAGTACACCGTCGTGCCACACGTCGGGCAGAAATGGAACGTGCCCCGACCACCGGCATCGCCGACCCTGACGTAAGTGCTGGAGGTGCCGGCGATGGTCACGGCGCTCGCGGGAAAGCGCGCTTGCGAGGCGAATACGCCGCCGGTTCTGCGCTGGCAGGCCAGGCAGTGGCAGACCGATACGCGGATGGGTTCGGCCGTCGTTACAGCCTTGAGCTGGCCGCAGCAACAGCTGGCGGTTCGGGTGGGCGCTGTCATCCTGTTTGCTCCTGGATTCCGGTCCCGATAATTTAACATAGGTGGTTTGACGCGGTGGTTTTGTATAATCCCGTGTTCGGCAACAATTTCTGATCGGGGAAACCATTAACTCCACGCTGATTTCCATCCTGCTCGCCACGACGATAGCCGGTGTCGTCAGTATTTCCGCCGCCGCCGTGTTCTCGTTCGCCTTGCTGTCCAAGATGGTCGAACGCATGGTCAGCCTCTCGGTCGGCATCCTGCTTTCGACTTCGTTGCTGCACGCCTTGCCGGAGGCTTTCGAATCGAGGGCCGACCCGCGCGCCTTGTTTGCGACGCTTCTGGGCGGCTTGCTCGGCTTCTTCTTGCTGGAAAAGCTTGCCATCCTGCGCCACTCGCACCACCACGAGCATGACGGCCATGCGCACGAATACGGCCACGATGCGCATGAAGCAGGCAAGGCCGGTTGGATGATCCTGGTCGGCGACGGCTTGCACAATTTCACCGACGGCATCCTGATCGCGGCGGCATTCCTGGCCAATCCCAATCTCGGTCTCGTCACGGGCCTGGCCATCATCGCGCACGAGATACCGCAAGAGATCGGCGACTTTATCGTGCTGTTGAATGCCGGCTTCACGCGCAAGCGCGCCTATGCCTACAATCTCATCTGCAGCCTGATGGCGGTGTGCGGCGGCTTGCTCGGCTATGCGACGCTCGAGCGTGCCAGCGGCTCGATACCCTATGTGCTGGTGCTGGCTTCGTCGGGCTTCATCTATATCGCGGTATCGGATTTGATGCCCCAGATGCAGCGCCGGGCGACGCTGCACGAGACGATTCCGCAGGTGATCTTGATTGCGGCGGGCGTGTGCTCGGTCTTGTTGCTGACGCACGGGCGGTAAGGTGGAAAAGCCGCAGGCGCATTCCACCACTTGCCGCGGATAGTGTTCTTTAAATGCCTGGCGGGATGCGCTTCGCTTTCCCACCCGACTATTCTTTGTAACTCAAGCGCCGGTGGCAACCGGCCGCGAAGCATCCGAACACCATTCGCTCCACGATCCCGGATACAGGGCCGCACCCGACATGCCGGCCACTTCCAGGGCCAGCAAGTTATGGCAAGCCGTTACGCCGGAACCGCATTGCATGATGCTGGCCTCGGGCTTGGCGACGATGGCGGCCCATTCCTTGTGCAAGGTCTCGGGATCCTTGAATCGGCCGTCGGCTTGCAGGTTATCCTTGAAAAAGCGGTTGACCGCACCGGGGATGTGGCCGCCGACGGGGTCTATCGTTTCGTTTTCGCCGCGGAAGCGGTCATTGGCGCGCGCATCGACCAGGGTCATTTTCTTGCTGTCGATGTTGGCCAGAACGGCTGCCGCATCGACGGCTTTGGCCAGCGGCGCGCGCAGCGTGGCCGTGCCCGGTTCCACTTGCCGCAACACGGTGGAGAGGCCATGGCCCCCGGCGTTCCAGGCTTGCAGCCCGCCATCCAGCACGGCGACGGCCTTGTGTCCGACCCAGCGCATCATCCACCACAGGCGTGCGGCACACATGCCGCCTTGTGCATCGTAAGCCACGACTTGCGTATCGTTGTGGATGCCCCAGCCGCGCAGGTGGGCGGCGAACACTTCCGCCGCAGGCAGGGGGTGGCGGCCGCGGAATTCGCCGTTGGGTGTCGGACGCTTGTCCGACAGGTCATGGTCGAGGTGGGCAAACAAGGCGCCCGGAATGTGGCCTTCGCGGTAGGCGGCGCCGCCCGCATCGGGGTTGGCCAAATCATGGCGGCAATCGATGACGACCCAGTTGGGTTCGGCCAGGTGCTTCGCCAGTTCGTCGGCGCTGATCAGAGTGGAGAATGTCACGATATTTACTCCTGAAGTTGGGCGGCTGGAGGCAACTCCGAAGTGTCGTGCGCGGCCGCGACGGAAACCTGATTCCGATAATTATAGAACGTCGTGACCATGCCGGAAGCGAGAATTACGGCGATTCCCAACCACGACGTAACGCCGAGCAAGTCTTGCCACACGATGATGCCCCAGATCGAGGAAAACACGATGCCGCTATATTGCAGATTGGCAGTAACCAGCGGTTGCCCGAGGCGGTAAGCACGCGTCATGGCGATTTGCGCGATCGTGGCGCACAGGCCGACGGCGGCCAGCAGCGATGCACTCTTCAGGCTGTGCGCATGCCAGCTGAACTGTTCCGTGAGGGCATGGCCCCCAAAGCCGGCCAGGAAGCCCATGGCGGAAAAATAAAACACCACGCGGTATTCCGGCTCGCCCATCAAGCCTAGCTGGCGCACTTGCAGATAGGCCAGGGCCGACAAGATGCCGGACAGCAGGCCGAGCAGGATGGGGCCGATCAGGTTCGCCTGGAAAGACGGCTGAAGCAGCAGCAACACGCCGAGGAAGCTCGCAACGATGGCCGAGCCCAGGCCCCAGGTGAACGAACCCTTGCCGCCGCGCATCCAGCCGATAATCAGCAGCATCAAGGCCATCCACACGGGCGACATGTAGTTCAGCGTCATGGCAGAAGCCAGCGGCAGTTTCGATACCGCATAAAACCATAGCCACAGCGACGCTACGCCGGCGACCCCGCGCCGCAAATGGTGCCAGGGCAGCGGGGTGGCCATGCTGCCGCCGCGGATGCGCGTCATGACCAGCAGGAACACCATGCCGATGAAGCCGCGGTACATCACGATCTCGGATATCGAGTAGTAATCCGAAGCCAGCTTGACGCATACGCCCATGAAGGCGAACACGAAACTGGCGAACAGCATCCAGAGCGATTGCATGGCGATGAAGGTAAATTGCCGGCTGCGCTTGCGCGGGCCGGCAGTTTTACGGTTAGGGAAGAACGATCTGCTTGCGGTACCACTCGTGGAAGTGCTGCATGCCGTCTTCCATCGGTGACTGGTAAGGCCCGGCATCGTTCATGCCGCGTTCCATCAGGATGCGGCGCCCTGCATCCATGCGCAAGGCGATTTCATCGTCCTCAATGGCGGTTTCCATGTAGGCGGCACGCTCGGCCTCGACGAATTCGCGCTCGAACAGCACGATTTCCTCGGGGTAGTAGAACTCGACCACGTTGGTGGTCTTTTGCGGTCCGGTCGGATGTAGCGTCGATACCACCAGCACGTGCGGGTACCACTCCACCATGATGTTGGGGTAGAGCGTCAGCCAGATCGCCCCGAAGGGCGGCATCTCGCCGTTACGGAACTTCAGCACCTGTTCATGCCATTTCTGGTACACCGGGCTGCCCGACTTGGCCAGCGCCTTGTTCACGCCGACGGTTTGCACGCTGTAGTGTTCGCCGAATTCCCAGCGCAGGTCTTCGCAGGAGACGAAGCCGCCCAGGCCCGGATGGAAAGGCTCGACGTGATAATCCTCGAGGTAGACTTCGATGAACGTCTTCCAGTTGTAGTCGCACTCGTGCACTTCGATGTGGTCGAGCATGTAGCCGGAAAAGTCGAGGTCCTTCGCCACGCCGAGCTTGGCCATGACAGACGCGACGTCGAAGCGGTTCTTTTCGAACAGCAAGCCGTTCCAGTTCTGCAGCGGCGTGCGCGGCAGGTTCAGGCATGGGGTGGCTTCGAAGTGCGGCGCGCCGATCAATTCGCCTTTCAGATCGTAAGTCCAGCGGTGCAGCGGACAGACGATGTTGCGGGCATGGCCGCGGCCGTCGAACATCTTGGCCTGGCGGTGGCGGCACACGTTGGACATCAGCTCGATGCCTTGTGCGCTGCGCACGAGCATGCGGCCTTCTTTTTCCGATGCCAGGGCGGCATAATCGCCGACATTGGGCACCATCAATTCATGGCCGACGTAACGCGGGCCGTTTTGGAAAACCTGTTGGATTTCCTGTTTCAACAGTTGCTCGTCGAAATAGACGTTGACTGGAAGTTGCGCGGTGGAGCGCGTGAGCTTGGCAAGAGTCGCCAGATCGGACATCCCTACCCCCCAAATTAATTTTCACCAACCTAAGAGAGAAAGAATCCGTAAATACCTATGTTCAAACGAGATGAAGAGGAAATTTCGGACAGAACTGCGGATTATACCCCAGCCGTCAAGAAATGGGGGTAAGTATTTGAGTTTTATAGGGAAAATCGGATCAGAAATCGTATATGCGATTTAACTCAGGGCGCAGTCCCGGTGCGGAAAGGGCGTGATACCTTCGGCTGCTTGCTCGATTGATAACTATTTTGTCGGATTGGCGCATCGCCCGAGGGGCGGCTCCACGGCCTTGCCGGCATGGCCGCAGATGGTTTGATCTAAAATATCGGGCTACACTCAAGAATATGGATCGTATGGCAAAGAAACAAGCAGGCGCGGACGCGGCCATTGCCGCGGCGCCGGCCACCTTCGAAGAGGCCATGGCCGAATTGCAACAGCTCGTGGCGCAAATGGAAGCCGGCGAGTTGGCATTGGAAGCCTCGATCAGCGCGTACAAGCGCGGCTCGGAACTGGTCAAGTTTTGCCAGTCGCAACTCGACAAGGTTGAAGGCCAGATCAAGATCCTGGAGGGCGAGATGCTCAAGCCCTTTGCTGCGCAGGATTCCGCTGCGCAAGAGGTGGACGAATGAGCGCCGCCGTGAACGGTTTTGCGCAATGGATGAAAACCGTGCAGGGCCGCATGGAACAGGCCCTGTCCGATTACCTGCCCGCTGCGGACGCGGTTCCGTCCGGGCTGCATGAAGCGATGCGCTATGCCAGTCTCGATGGCGGCAAGCGCGTGCGGCCTCTGCTGGTATTCGCCGCCGGCGAACTGTTCGGCGCGCACCCGACCGCGCTGGCGCGCGCCGGGGCCGCCGTGGAAATGATTCACGCCTATTCGC
>DASVYZ010000341.1:0-1962 GCA_036391935.1 Burkholderiaceae bacterium
AAGCCAGCGATATGGCCGGTTTGAAGGCCGAAGAAGCCAAGGCGGAGGCGGCGTATCGCGCCGCCGCGGAAAAATTGTCCAAAACACGCGCCGGCGTGGCGGCCGATCTCGGCAAAGCCGTAACCACGGCCATGCAGGACCTGAGCATGGCCGGCGGCCGCTTCGAGATCGCGCTGCGCCCCTGCGAGCCGGCCGCCTTCGGCCTGGAGCAAGTCGAATTCCTTGTCGCCGGCCATGCCGGCAGCGCCGTGCGCCCCCTGGCCAAGGTCGCTTCGGGCGGCGAGCTGGCGCGCATCTCGCTCGCCATCTCCGTCATCGCATCGAGCGCCACGGCTACGCCCACGCTGATCTTCGACGAAGTCGATAGCGGCATCGGCGGCGGCGTGGCCGAAGTCGTAGGCCGCTTGCTGAAGCGGCTGGGGCAGGACCGGCAAGTGTTATGCGTGACCCACTTGCCGCAAGTGGCGAGCCAGGCCAACCAGCACTTCCAGGTCAGCAAGGAAGCGCGCGGCGATCGCACCGTCTCGCGCATCGATGCGCTCGATGCCAAGGCGCGCGTGGAAGAAGTGGCGCGCATGCTGGGCGGCATCGAAATCACGGCCACCACGCGCAAACATGCGCGCGAACTGTTGGCATCGTGATGGCATTCCTGCCAGAACCTCAGCACAGCCACGGCAAGGCCGGCAAGACCGCCATCCTGCTGGTCAACCTCGGCACGCCGGCGGCGCCGACAGCGGCAGCCTTGCGGCCCTACCTCAAGGAATTCCTGTGGGACCCGCGCGTGGTCGAAATCCCGCGTGCACTGTGGTGGCTCATCCTCCATGCCGTGATCCTGCCGTTCCGCTCCGGTCAGTCGGCAAAAAAATACGCCTCGATTTGGACGCCCGACGGCTCGCCCTTGAAAATGCATACGGAAAAACAGGCCAAGCTGTTGGGCGGCTATCTGGGCCAACGCGGACACAGCGTGGAAGTGGCCTATGCCATGCGTTATGGCAAGCCGGGCGTCCCTGAAGTACTGAATCAATTGAAAGCCGCAGGCGCGGAGCGCGTCCTGGTTTTGCCGGCTTACCCGCAATATTCGGCCACCACGACCGCCTCGATCCACGATGCCGTGTTTGCACATCTTGCACGTGTACGCAACCTGCCGGAGCTGCGCTTTGTGCGCAACTATCACGACCATGCCGGCTATATCGCGGCATTGGCCACATCGGTCAACAGCTACTGGGAAAAGCACGGCCGGCCGGACAAGCTGGTGATGAGTTTCCACGGCGTGCCCAAGCGCACGCTGACGCTGGGCGACCCTTATTATTGCGAGTGCCACAAGACCGCGCGCCTGCTGGCCGAGCAGCTCGGGCTGGATGAAAACCGCTACCTTCTCAGCTTCCAGTCGCGCTTCGGCAAGGCCGAATGGCTGCAACCCTATACCGCGCCGAGCGTGAAGAAGCTGGCACAGCAAGGCGTCAAGCGCGTCGATGTGGTCTGCCCCGGCTTCACTAGCGATTGCCTCGAAACGCTGGAAGAAATCGCCATGGAAGTCCGTGCCGAATTCCTCAGCGCCGGCGGCAAGGTTTTCCATTACATTCCTTGCCTGAATGAAACGCCACAGTGGATCCATGCGCTGGCCGATATTTCATTGGCGCATGTGCAGGGTTGGCCGACAGCCAAGTCCGACCAAGAGGCGCGAAACGCAGATGCCGACAAAGCGGCGCAATTGGCGCGCACTCAGGGCGCCAAGACCTGATTGGCTATTCGAGACGAAAACGGAAAAAGCGCTCAGGCAATCGGCACGCGGGGTAAAAATCGCCCCTTTTTTGCTGATAAAATCCCTCGCCCCTAGTAAAGAGCGACGAGCTCCGAGTAGCAAATCCAGACGGTTGCCAAAACCACGTAGGCAACCAGAGACGCAAGGATAAGTGGCAGCTTCATACGACTTCCCGTGATGTGCTGATGTTGTTGCAGTAA
>DASVYZ010000342.1:0-3922 GCA_036391935.1 Burkholderiaceae bacterium
CTTCGGGCAGGATTTGCTGATCCTGCGCGCCGTGGAAGCCGTCAACGACAAGCAAAAGCACGTGCTGGGCAAGAAGATCGTGCATCGCTTCGGCGACGATTTGGCCGGACGCCACTTCGCCATCTGGGGCCTGGCATTCAAGCCCAATACCGACGACATGCGCGAAGCCTCGTCGCGCGTTCTGATCGGCGAGCTGGTCAAGCGCGGCGCCACGGTGGCCGTATACGACCCGGTCGCCATGGAAGAAGCCAGGCGCTGCCTCGCGCTCGATTTCGCCGATGCGCCGCAAGCGCTGCAAAAGATCCGCTTCGCAGAAAGCCCGATGGATGGGCTGGCGGACGCCGACGCGCTCGCCATCGTCACCGAATGGAAAGCCTTTCGCAGCCCGGATTTCGAACAGGTCAAGCGCCTGCTCAAGGCCCCGGTGATCTTCGACGGGCGCAATCTGTTCGAGCCCTCCACCATGTCCGAAGCCGGCTTTGAATACCACGGCATCGGCCGCTCCGTCTTGACCAAAGCATGAGCGCCGCTGCACGCATCCTCGTCGCCGGCGACGTGATGCTGGACCGCTACTGGTTTGGCGACGTGGACCGCATCTCGCCTGAAGCCCCGGTGCCCGTCGTGCGCATCGGCAAGCGCGACGAGCGCCTGGGCGGCGCCGCCAACGTGGCGCGCAATGCAGCAGCCTTGGGCGCGCAAGTCGGCCTGCTCGGCGTGGTCGGCAGAGACGAGCCGGGCGATTCGCTCGAGCGCATGCTGACCGAACTCAAGATCGCCAGCCATCTGCAGCGCGATCCGAGCATCGCCACCATCGTCAAGCTGCGCGTGCTGGGCCGCCAGCAGCAGCTCTTGCGCATCGACTTCGAAGAAGCGCCGACCGAAGTCGTATTGAAGACCAAGCTCACACAATTCAATACGCTCTTGGGCGGCAACGACGTCATCGTGCTGTCCGACTATGCCAAGGGCGGCCTGGCCGACGTGGCGACGATGATCGCCGCCGCCCGCACA
The DNA here is from genome assembly GCA_036391935.1 of Burkholderiaceae bacterium. Lineage (GTDB taxonomy): Bacteria > Pseudomonadota > Gammaproteobacteria > Burkholderiales > Burkholderiaceae_D > PKWO01. The sequence continues at coordinate 1,009 of DASVYZ010000342.1, forward strand.
GCCGGCAAGACGGTTCTGGTCGATCCCAAGGGCGACGATTTCACGCGCTACAGCGGCGCCACCATGCTCACGCCCAACAAGGGCGAACTGAAGCGCATCGTCGGCTCCTGGACCAGCGAGGAACAGCTCGCCACCAAGGCGCAAAACCTGCGCGCCGAACTGAAACTTGATGCCTTGCTATTGACGCGTTCGGAAGAAGGCATGACACTCTACACCGACAGCGTGCAGACCAACTTCCCGGCCATGGCGCGCGAAGTGTTCGACGTCTCCGGCGCCGGCGACACGGTGATTGCCACCATGGCCGTCATGTTGGGCAGCGGCAAGAGCATGAAAGAAGCCGTCGAAATCGCCAACCGCGCCGGCGGCATCGTGGTCGGCAAGCTGGGCACGGCAACGGTCACCCCTGAAGAATTGTTTGGTAACTGATTGATTCCCCACCAATTGAAAGGACAAATCATGATCAAGAAATTCCTGCTGGCATGCTTCGCGTTCCTGTTGACCATGGGCATCGCGTTTGCGGAAGTCGAAGTCAACAAGGCCGACCAATCGGCGCTCGACGGCGTCAAAGGCATAGGCCCAACCATCTCCAAGGCCATCGTCGCCGAACGCACCAAGAACGGCGACTTCAAGGATTGGGCCGACCTGCAGAAGCGCGTGAAGGGCATTGGCGACAAGAACAGCAGCAAGCTGTCGCAGGCTGGGCTGGTGGTGAATGGGCAGGCGAAGCCGGGCGCGCCGGCTGCTGCCGCTGCTACGGCATCGGCTGCTTCATCGGCCAAGACTGCTGCGCCTGCGGCCAGTGCATCCGCTTCAGCGCCCAAGAAGTAAAGATTCTTCGATCCAAAAAAAGCCCGCGCTATTCTTCGGAGGCGCGGGTTTTTTATTCCCGCCACACAGTCGCGATTTCATACTGGTAGGGCGCAATGCATTGCGCCCCATGCCTTTACGCCGAATGCGGGTTTATCATCAATTCCCCGACAAGCGCTTCCCAAACGAAATCGCATAAGCCGGCGAGCGGAATAGCAGAACCGGGTCGTTGGTCGGTGCAATGCCATCCGCCATCACGAGCGGATCGAAATTGATCTTCTCGCACTCTGCTCCCGCTTGTGCTTGTGCCTTGCTGATCGTCAGCGTGCCGGCCTTGACATGCTCGCGGTCTTCGGGCCAGGGCAGGGTGGGGTTGTCTTGCGGGTCGCCCGGTTTACCTATTGTCACGATCATGTCCCATTGCACGGGGCCCATGCTGGTGCGGGCGATCAGGTCGTGTTCGAGGAAATCGTGCGGGGCTTTTTTCAGCGCTTCGTCGGTCAGGGATTTCTCGCCTTCGTGCGGCACGAAGCGCCACTTCACCAGATGCTCGACTTTTTTCGCGTCGATGAATTTGAAGGTGTGGATGCCGTAAAAAGCCGAGTTGGTGTATTCGGCCGGCGGGTTGTGGCTTTGCAGGAAGCCGGCCTGGCCCATGGCGTCCGGGTGGCTGGCGAAGAAGGCCTTGAGCCTGGCCGGGTCGGGCTTGCCGGTAGCGGGGTCGGGTTTTGCCGCGATGATCATGTCGTTGAAGGTATCGGGGTTGGCTGCGCCGAATACGGGTGTGTTCAACATGGTGAAGTGCTGGCGGCTGCCGTCGGGAAGGCGGAATTCGATGGCCAGGCCGCGGGCATTGCGCGTCGCATCGGCGGCTTCGGGGTTGCCGCCGGCGAGCGAAAAGCGCGCGACGACGGGGATGGGTTTGCCTGAGAACAGCAGCGAGCGGCTGTATTTTGCTGCTTCCGGCGTTCCGACGAATTCGCCTTCGGCGCAGCTGCCCTTGGCGTGGTTCTTGCGCATGCCGGGGTGGTTGCCGAAGGTGCCGATCAGCGAATCGACAACCTGGTTGGGGGCGACTTGCTGGGTTTGGGCGCTGGCTGCGTAGCTTGTCGCGATTAGCAGGCAGAGGGTGCTGAGTTTTTTCATGAATGATTGCTTCCTGGCTTGTAGTTTGTGGGTACTGTTATCTTTTTCAGATGCAATGCAGGACAATTTCGCGCCTCCCTGCCGGAGTTCATAACAGGCCCTGGTTATTTCCGTCGTCCTCGCGTAAGCGGGGACGACAGGTTAAATGCGCGCGGTTAGCGTTGAAATTGCAGGCTGGAGTATGCCGTCCACGATTCGTTCGAGCGGATCAGCCCGGTTTCTGCAACTGCTCATACACCGCCGTCGCAATGCGCGCCAGCTCGCCCTTGTCCATCCCGCCCGACAGCGCATAGCCGAACTTGCCGTCGATCCAGTAAAAGACGTTGACCGGTCCTTCCTGCGCGAAGCGGAAACCGGTGTCCTTGTTTTGCACCTGGTCGGTCGAGACGTAGACGGTCAGGCGTTCGCCGGCCACGTTGTGGTACATGAATTGCGCCACCGGGCCGCTCTGGCCCGGCAGCAGGCGGCCGCCTATCAATTCGTAGCCGAGCTTGCCGAGCTTGGGCGGGTTGATGGCGCTGCCCAGACGCTTGGAGAGCCACTTCACGAGCTGGTCTTCCTGTTCCGCGCCGATCTCGACCGGGCGCGTGACTTCGGGGCTGTAGACCACGTGGGCGATGGCGGCCTGGTGCGCCAGGGCGAGCGAGCCGTCGGGGCGGATCGGCAATGTCAGGTGCGGCTCCTGCACCGAGGGCGCGTGCAGCATCCAGCCGCCGCTGCCGCTGACGAGAGCGATCGCGAAGGCGGCGGCGATTTGCAGCCAATAGCGCCCGCTGTTCGCTGCCTTGGGCTTGAATTGCGATGCAAGCTGCGGCGGCAAGGGTTCCGTAAGGATGGGGTTGAACGTGGCGCGCAGCGCAGCGTTCTGTGCGCGCCAGGCTTGCACGCGCCGCGCATCTTCCGCATGCGCGGCCAGGTGGCGCTCGACTTCGGCGCGCCGCTCGGCGGGCAGCAAGCCGTC
>DASVYZ010000343.1:0-2291 GCA_036391935.1 Burkholderiaceae bacterium
GGAGTGGTCGGTTCGGTCATGGTCGCAATATTGCGCGCTTTCCGGGTGCTGTGATGGTCCAATTCAAGAGAGTAATGGAAATCCGCCTGCGCCGCAGCAGGAAGTAAAGGGGATTTCCGGCGGTGTTTCGCTCACGCTCGAGGCGCGGCAGGGGGCAGGCAGGGCAGACAGGGTTACGTCCGGTCAGCTGCCGAAGGTGTGGGCCAGCAGCTCGGCCTTTTCAATTGCCAGCATTGCCTGTTCGATGACGAGCTTCGCGTCCCGTCCGCCGTCGGCGCAGGCCTTGACGATCATGCGCATGCTGGCGCACACGCGCAGCGCGGCGACCGGCACGCCGTCGCGATGGCCGCAGGCGACCGGCTGACCCAGTTGGCAACGCAGGGCGACGATGCGGCCGATCGTATTGTCGTTGCCGAACATCTTGCGCGTCGAGAGATCGGCTTGAAGCAATCGGTAGACGCGCAGCGTCTGGTCGCGGTCGAGTGCGCTGCGGCCCTTGGCCGCGTTCGGGTGGAACAGCAGGAAGGGATGGATCGAGGGAATGTGATCCCAATTGCCGGCGTCGGCGAGCATTCCGCGCGAGAGCGAGGGCAGCGGCAGCGCATCGAGCAAGGGGCTGCGCTGCAATTTATCCTGGACCGCCTTGCCGAAAGCGCGCAGGAAGTCGGCAATCTGCTCGTCGCTCAAGCTGCGGAACGCGCGGATCTCGGCCAATGCCGCTTCCCAGCGCAACAGCAAGCCGAAGTTGGCGGCCTGGTCGAGCCCGGCGGCGCTATCCCAATGGGCGGGCCATTCGGCGCGCGAAGAGTAGGCGCGCAAGGCCGAGGGAATCGGATGGCGCCGCATGCGGCGTGCGCATAGCGGCGGGATCGCCAGGGCGCCGCAAAAGGTCGGGCCGGTGGCGAACTTGGAACCGGTCAGCGCGACCATGAAATCGCGCTGCAGATAGGCGCGCAGGGTTTGCGGCGAGATGCGGAATTGGCAGGCATCGACCATGACATCGATGCGGCCGGCATAGCGTTGTTGCAATTGCAGCACGCAATCGGCGGTCGGCGCGATGGCGCCGGTCTTGGAGCCGTCGACCAGGATCAGCAGCACGCGGCGCCCGGCTTCGGCAGCCCGGCTGGCCAGCGCGACGAAATCGGCATCGATGGCCGCGTCGCTGCGTGCCATGCCGTTGGCGTCGCGCAGTGCCACGCTGACAACTTCGATCGCCGCCGCGCTGTGGATGTTGGCACCCGAGGTGACGGTTTCGCCCAGGGCCGAATGCGAGCTGAAATGGCGCCCGGCGAGGGCCGCCGCCACACCGCTTCCGGTTTCATTCGCTTCAACCATGATCACCAGCGGCTGCAGCTTTTCGCCGCTGGAAAAGGTTTGCGCCGCGATCAGGTGGATATCGGTGCCGGATGCGGCAAAGACCACATCCACACCGGAACCGTCGGGAATGCCGCACAGCGAGAGCAATTCGCGCCGGGTGCGGTTCATTTCCGCTGCATAGACTGCATAGTCGGACGCGGCATCGGACGCGAGCAGGCGCGTGCGCAGGCCCTCCGCTGCAGCAAAGCCGCGTTCGGAGACGATGGAAGCCGTGGAAGAGCCGAGCGCGGTCATGCCTGCATCGGGCAGCGGCGCGCAACCGTATTTATTGAGGCCGGTAACGGCGTCGAGCTCGATGCGCGCGTCGCCGCCTTCCGTCAGCAATTGCGCCGTGCCGGGCAGGGCGGCCGCCGCGATCAAGCCGGAAGACGAAATTCGCTTGCCTTGTGCAGCGGTGGTGCGAGTCATGATGGCAAGCCTTTCCTTTCTATCTACAACTGTTGCAGCGCTCATGCTGTTGACGGCTGTTTTCAGGAAATCTTCATGGTCTGCGGCCCGGCGCGGCAATATTTAACAAAACCGGCACCGCCTTGCTTGTCTTTTCAACCCTTTTCCTGGCGGCTGCGCTCGATGCGGGCAACCAGCATGGCATGAAAGGCATCGAATATCTTGCGCATCGCCGGCGCTTTATAGGGGAACATATCAACCGGGTCCATGTTGTGCACGATCATGTCGCTGTCGGCTTCGAAGATCAGCAATTCGCCGTCGCGCGACTCCGCGCAATCGAGTCCGACATAGTCGAGCTGCAGAATTTCGGATACGGACTGGAAGGCGCGGGCGTGGCGCAAGGCGAAACCCATGTCGAAGGTCGCCATGAAACGCGCTTCCTCGGCGCGCTTGGCCGCGCTCTCGGTCATGCCCGCGTTCAGGTAATGGATCATCCAGTTTTCCGAAATCGCCATGTGGCAGACATA
>DASVYZ010000344.1:0-7405 GCA_036391935.1 Burkholderiaceae bacterium
TTACCATCGTGGCGACCGAAGAGGAATGCGAACGGTTTTTGGCCTACCTGAAGAAGGAAAAGCTTCACCTGTTCTACGTCAAGGTGCCGGTCGAATTCGGCAATATCGGCGGATAGCACCGCAGTTTTCCCCTTCGGTGCGTCGCTGCGGCCGAATGCACGCGCGCCGCGCAAACCCGTCGCCCGAGACCTGTTCAAGGTATGCCGGGCGGTAGCGCGTTTTGCAATCGCGCGGCAATCGTCAAGATTAAATTTCGTTCACATTCGAGAGCGGGCGGAATTCGGACCTATGCTAAGCGGAAAGAAAGTTTCTCGATTTTGTATTTCAAAATCGACGGGCGGCTTGCGCGCGATGCGGCTCGGCATGCTCGCGCCCAATGCGGTCCGTCCATGAGGCAAAAGAGTTCTTCTCCCCCGGATTCGCATAGATGAAAATTTCCCACGTAAATTTCGCCCGCGGCTTTGGCGGGGGCGAGCGTCAGACGCTCAATCTGATTGCGGGGCTGAAGCGATGTGGATTCGACCAGATTCTGGTGTGCAGGCCGGGCTCCGAATTGCAGCGCCGCGCCTCGGAAGGCGGAATCGCCACGCACGGAACTTACCACCCGCTTCTCGGACATGCCAGGTCCTGGTCGCCGGACATTATCCATGTGCATGAGGCGCGCGCGGCATACTGGGCAGCAATCGAACATGCCGTTCGCAAGACCGACTACATCATCACGCGGCGCAGCCCGCATCCGGTTTCGAACTCAAGCCTGACGAAAGGCATCTACCGCGAAGCCGCCGACGTGGTCGGCGTATCGCAATACGTGTCGAGCCGTTTGGCGGGACAAATATCGAGATCCGTCGGAACGATTCCCAGTGCCGCAACGGATCACGCGCCCAAATTGGAGGATGTTCAAAAAATCAGAGAATACCTCGGACCCGGCCCGGTCATTGGTCATGTGGGCGCACTGCGCGACCGCCGCAAAGGCCAGTCCGTTCTCATCGAGGCGTTTCACAAGCTGGCCGAACGCATGCCGGAAGCCAGGCTGGTCCTGGTCGGCGAAGGCCCCGACAAGGCGCGTCTCTCCAGCCTCGCGAGGGACGACGAGCGCATCCTGCTGGCGGGCTTCCAGGAACAGGTTGGCGCATGGATTGCGGCGATGGATATTTTCGCGTTCCCCTCTCGGGAAGGGGGCCACGGCAGCGCCGTTCTCGACGCCATGGCGCTCGGCGTTCCGGTCATCGCGTCTTCGGCAGGCGGGCTTCCCGAAATTCTGGGCGATAGTGAGCGAGGAGTTTTGTTGCAGAACCACAATCCGGCCGAGTGGGCCGCTGCAATGGCAGCCGTGCTCGCGCACGGAAATGTCCGGGGCCACAAAGTGCGCGCGGCATATCGATTTGCGCGGCAACACGATATCTCGCGCATGTGCGAACGGTACGTCGGCATCTACGAAGGCGTCATGCGCAGAAGGCAATCGAACAGCCGCCACATGAGCCAACTCTCGGACGAGGAATTCTGGACGCAAATCGACGCATCCGAGACGGGGAAGAACCGGGGCAGTCCCGGCAACCAGGCCTCATTGCCGCAACGCCGGTAAGCGCTACGCGGTATCGAGGACGACGGGGAATATCGCTCGCCCTCGAATTCGAGCTGACCGAATTTCAGCCGAGCGGCGCCTCGGGCGCGTTCGGCTCGTTGCCACCGCCGAACACCCTGCCGATTAGTCGAGAATGAGTCAATGCGGATTTGTCGACCGCTGCGAATTTGGTCGAGCCAATATTCCGTATTATCAATTGCGTATATGCGTAAATTTTCAGATACGAAAATATGCTATCATTTGACTTATATCAAACTTGAGTGAAGTTGGGGTTGCGGTGGAAAAACTGACCGAACAAGGCCTGCAGGAAGTGGCGCAGTACTTCCAGGCGCTCGCCGAACCGAGCCGTCTGCGCATCCTTAACCTGCTGCGCGACGGCGAGATGAACGTCGGGGAAATCACCAGCCTGTGCGGCACCACCGGGGCCAACGTCTCGCGCCATCTGACGATGCTGGCCAAACACGGCCTGGTGGCGCGCGAAGTCCGAGGCAACGCCGCTTATTACCGCATCGCCGACCCGCAGATCTACAAGCTCTGCGACCTGGTCTGCGGCAGCATCGCGCGCCGCATCGGCGAGCAAGCCGCAGCCTTTTCCTGAGCGTTTCCCTTTTCTACTCACCGGCTATCGCCGGCCTGGCGTAGCGCGAGGCGGCGCAGCTCCCGCGCCATGTTCATCAGTTCTCCGGCGGTTTCGTCCGGCAGGCCGTAATAGGTCGAGCCGGCTGCGGGGCGCCGCGCGACGATTCCCTGCCGCTCCAGCACGGCAAGGTGGCGCGATACGTTGGCGCTGCTTGTGCCGAACAAGGCCGCCAGGTCCTTGGTCCGCATCGGCCCTTCCCGCAAAACCTCGATGATGCGAAGCCGCGTCGGCTCGGCCAGCGCCTGGAAATAAAGGGCAACGCCTTGCAGGGCGCAGGCGCCCAGCTCACTCATCGCTGTCTTGCCGATTTGTCCATCGATATGTGCCATGGATGGGTGCCATCTTTGATCGATATCATTAGTTGCGCATGTTCGCACTTGACTATTTACGTGATTACGTAAATAATAAAGCCAACAAAGGCAAACCGCAACCTTATTCAAACGATTGGAGCGCAACATGTTATCGACTCACCCGGCATCGGCAGTCTTGCGAGCGACACTTGCCGCGTTTGCCCTGCTTGGCGGCGCGAATGCGTTTGCCGCGTTGGAGCTCGCCACGGTCAGGAGCGATGCCAAGGCAGGCACATGGGCCGCGGAGGGAAGCGTCGAAGCCGTGCGCCGGGTGGATGTGGCGCCGCAGGTTTCAGGCCGCGTGGTCGCCTTGCCGGTCAAGGCGGGCGATATGCTCAAAGCGGGGCAATTGCTGGCGCGCATCGATGCGCGCGCCGCGCAGGAAACCGCCGCCGCGGGCATGGCCCAGGCCGAGGCCGCGCGCGCCGCGCTGCACGTGGCGCAGAAGGAGTATGAGCGGCAGCGCCAATTGCTGGAGAAACAGTACATCAGCCAGGCGGCGTTCGACCGCGCCGAGGCGCAGTACAAGGCCGCGCTGGCGGGAGCCAATGCGCAACTGGCCGCCGCCAATGCGGCGCGTACGCAATCGGCCTTCTTCGAACTGAATGCGCCGTTCGCCGGCATCGTGGCCGACGTTCCCGCCAGCGTCGGCGACATGGCCATGCCGGGGCATCCACTGCTCACCTTCTACGACCCCGCGGCATTGCGCGTGAGCGCCCACGTGCCGGAAGCGGCCGCCGCCGCACTCAAAGCCGGGACACCGGTGCGCGTCGAATTTCCCGGCCTGCAGGGCGCGCAGCGCATGCAGGACATCGCGCGCTGGAGCCTCTTGCCCGCCGCCGATCCGGCCAGCCATACGGTGGAGCTGCGCATCGATCTGCCCGAACACTTCGCCGGCGCGACGCCGGGCGCCTTCGCCCGCGTCTGGCTGCCGGGGGCAAAAAGTGAACAGGCGCATCTCTACGTGCCCACGCAGGCCCTGTTTCGCCGCGCCGAAATGACGGCGGCTTACGTGGTCGACGACAAGGGCCGGGTGCAATTGCGCCTGGTCCGTGCCGGACATGAAGCAGGCGGGGAAACCGAAGTGCTTGCCGGCCTCGCCGCCGGCGAGCATGTGGCGCTCGACCCGGCCGCCGCGGCCCGGTCGCAATAAGAGACTAAGGGACGGATGCCGACATGAGCAACAAGCTTGGACTGGCCGGACGCATCGCGGCCTATTTCCTGGAAAACCGCCTCACGCCGCTGCTGGCCCTGGTCGCCGCGCTCCTGGGCGTGTTCGCCGTGCTGGTCACGCCGCGCGAGGAAGAGCCGCAGATCAACGTCACCATGGCCAACGTGCTGGTGCCGTTCCCCGGCGCCTCGGCCAAGGATGTCGAAACCATGGTCGCCGCTCCCGCCGAACAGGTATTGGGGCGCATGGCCGGCGTGGAGCACGTGATGTCGGTGTCGCGCCCCGGCATGGCGGTGCTGACCGTGCAATTCAAGGTCGGTGTGCCGCGCACGGAAGCGCTGGTGCGCCTGTACGACACGGTGCACAGCAATCGCGATTGGCTGCCGGCGGGGCTGGGCACGCTGGAGCCCATCGTCAAGCCCAAGGGCATCGACGACGTGCCCATCGTCAGTTTCACGCTCTACTCGCGCCGGCCGGAACTGGGCGGCTACGATCTCGAACGCGTGGCGCACAGCATGGAATCCGACCTCAAGCGCGTCAAGGGCACGGGCGAAGTCGCAACCATCGGCGGCCCGGGCCGCGCGCTCAATGTCGAACTCGATCCGGCCCGGCTCGCGGCAGCCGGCCTGACCGTGGCCGACGTGAAACAGGCCTTGCAAGGCGCGAATGCGGGAATGCCGGCCGGCGATCTGGTGCAAGGCAACATGGCCACCGCGATCGAGACCGGCCCCTACCTTGCCGATGAGCATGCCGCCGGCCAGGTCATCGTTGCGGTACACGATGGCAAGCCGGTGGCGCTGGCCGATGTGGCAAACGTCTCGGAAGGGCCGCTGCCGCCGAGCCGTTTCGTCTGGATAGGCCTGCCCGGCAAGCGTGCCGGCGACACCGGCGGCGTCGATGGTGGCGAGTACCCGGCCGTCACCATTGCCGTCACCAAGCAGCCGGGCCAGAATGCCGTCGCCGTGGCCGATGCGCTGGTCAAGCGCGTCGCGGACCTGCGCAATACCGTGATACCCCAAGAGGTGGAAGTCAGGACCACACGCAACTACGGCGACACCGCGAGCGACAAGGCGACCAAGCTGATCGAAAAATTGATCTTCGCCACGGCGTCGGTCGTGCTGCTGGTGCTGCTCGCACTCGGGCGCCGCGAGGCGGCCATCGTCGGCACCGCCGTGATCCTGACCCTGACCGTCACCCTGTTCGCTTCCTGGGCTTGGGGCTTCACGTTGAACCGCGTATCGCTGTTCGCCCTGATCTTTTCCATCGGCATCCTGGTCGACGACGCCATCGTGGTGGTGGAAAACATCCACCGCCACCAGCGCCTGCACCCCGGCATGCCGTTTGCCGAATTGATTCCCGTCGCGGTCGACGAGGTCGGCGGCCCCACCATCCTGGCGACCTTTACCGTGATCGCGGCGCTGTTGCCGATGGCTTTCGTTTCGGGCTTGATGGGGCCGTACATGAGCCCGATCCCGATCAATGCCAGCATGGGCATGATGCTGTCGCTCACGATAGCGTTCGTCCTCACGCCCTGGCTGGCGCGGCACTGGATGAAGTCCGCCGCGCATAGCGACGTGCTGGCCGAACGCCTTGCCCCCCTGTTTTCGCGCGCGTTCCGGCCTTTCCTCGACGAGCGGCGCGGTGCCGCCAACCGGCGCATATTGGGCGGCGCCATCGCCGCGCTGATCGCCTTGTCGGTACTGCTGCCGGTGGCCGGATGGGTGCAATTGAAGATGCTGCCCTTCGATAACAAGTCGGAATTCCAGGTCATGGTCGATATGCCCGCCGGCACGCCGCTCGAGCAGACGGCGGCCGTCTTGCGCGCGCTCGGCGCCTACCTGGAAACCGTGCCGGAAGTGGCCGACGTGGAAGCCTATGCCGGCACCAGCGCGCCGATCAATTTCAACGGCCTGGTGCGCCAGTATTACCTGCGGGCCGGCGGCGAGGTCGGCGATCTGCAGGTCAACCTGGTCGACAAGCACCATCGCAGCGAGCAGAGCCACGCCATCGCCATGCGGCTGCGTCCCGAACTCGACGCCGTCGGGCGCCGCTTCGGCGCCAACGTCAAGGTCGTCGAAGTGCCGCCGGGCCCGCCCGTGCTCGCGCCCATCGTGGCGGAAATATACGGGCCGAGCGACGAAGGCAGGCGCGAGGTGGCCAAGGAGGTCCGCGCCGTGCTCGAGCATACGGCCGGCGTGGTCGACGTGGACGACAGCAGCATCGCCGCGGCGCCGCGCAAGCTCCTGCTGGTGGACCGGCGCAAGGCCGCGCTCCTGGGCATCCCCCAGGAAGCCATCGCTTCCACCTTGCGTGCCGGGCTGGCCGGCGACAGCGCCACCTTCCTGCACGACCAGACCAAGTATCCGGCCGGGGTGCTGCTGCGCCTGCCGCTGGCCGACAGCGGCAATCTCGACACGCTGCTCTCGCTCGGCGTGCGCGGCGCCGGCGGCGCGCTGGTGCCCATCCGCGAACTGGTCGCCGTCAGCGATACCTTGCGCGAACAGCCGCTTTATCACAAGGACGGGTTGGCGGTGAACTACGTCGTGGCCGACATGGCGGGCAAGGTCGACAGCCCGCTCTACGGCATGTTCGCCGCGCGCGGCGGCATTGCGAAAATCCGCACGCCCGGCGACGGCAGGATCGAGGAATTCTTTTTCCGCCAGCCCGGCGACGCCTATCGCGGTTTCGCGCTGAAGTGGGACGGCGAATGGCAAGTCACCTATGAAACCTTCCGCGACATGGGCCTGGCCTATGCCGTGGGCCTGGTGCTGATCTACCTGCTGGTGGTGGCGCAGTTCGGCTCCTACCTCACGCCGCTCATCATCATGGCGCCGATTCCCCTGACCGTGGTCGGCGTCATGCCCGGCCACGCGCTGCTGCATGCGCAATACACGGCCACTTCGATGATAGGCATGATCGCGCTGGCCGGCATCATCGTGCGCAACTCCATCCTGCTGGTCGATTTCATCAACCTGCAGCTTGCCTCGGGAGTGAAATTCGAGGATGCCGTGGTGCGGTCGGCCATCACGCGCGCCCAGCCCATCGCCTTGACCGGTATCGCCGCCATGCTGGGCGCCTTTTTCATCCTGGACGATCCGATCTTCAACGGCCTGGCGATCTCGCTGATCTTCGGCATCCTGGTTTCCACCCTGCTGACCCTGGTGGTGATACCGCTGCTGTACTACGTGGCTTACCGCCGCCGCTTCCAATCCATGTCACTTCAAGGAGCGCAATCATGACAACCTGGCGTATCGTCCGCATCGTCGCGGGCAGCTTCATCCTGTTGAGCCTCGCTTTCGGCATTCCCGAAAGTCCGCTCTTTCTCTCGCGCTGGTGGCTCGCCTTCACCGCCTTCGTCGGCGCCAACCTGCTGCAAAGCGGCGTGACGCGCTGGTGCATGATGGAATCCATCCTCGCCAAGCTCGGTATCGCGCGCGGCAACTGAGCGGGAGAAGATCATGCATCTCGCCTGTCCCGCCTGCGGCGCCACCAACCGCGTCCCCGAGGAAAAGCTCGGCGACAACCCTTCGTGCGGCAAATGCGGCGCCGGGCTGATGAAGGCCGAACCCGCGGCGCTCGGCGACGCGGCCTTGCCCGGCTATCTGTCCAAGACCGAGCTGCCGGTGCTGATCGATTTCTGGGCCGCCTGGTGCGGGCCGTGC
>DASVYZ010000345.1:0-2730 GCA_036391935.1 Burkholderiaceae bacterium
GATCGGTGGCGGTGCAAATTTTGCCGGACGAGAGCAGCCACAGGATGCTGCCCTGCGTATGGGTAATGTCGTATTCGGCCAGGGCTGCATCGAGCGACTTGGCCAGCATGTTGCGCGCACGCGTCAATAGGTGCCCCAGGCTGTCGGGGCAGCGAAATTGGTCTTCGGAAAACAGATCTACTATTGCGTCCTTCATGATCTTCACATCAATAGTTGCTCAGTCAAGCTTAGCCACGGGGCAAACGCTTGCAAGACATAAAACTTGCGCACGGTTCACTCAGGGATGCATGGCAGTCTATGTCATCAAACTGAATCAATAAACAGCAGCAATAGGAAAGGACTATTGCGAAATCAGGAACAATCTTTACCGTAGGGCAAATCGCTTATCATGGTCGCCTCCCGACGCGGCCTGTCAATGCTCATGCTTTCCCGAATCACTCGAATCCTTGCCCTACTTGCCGTCCTGACACTGCAATTTTCCATGCGTTGCGCGCATGCAGAGGAAAGCCCGTGGCCCGCGATTCCAGGGAAGGGCGTGGCAGTCTTTGCCGCCGGCGACATCGGCGAATGCTGGAAACGGCACGTGCGCCTCACCGGCCCTGACATCACGGCGCACATCGTCGAACAGGGTCTGGCCGACAACCCCGGCGCGCACGTGCTGACTCTGGGCGACAACACCTATCCCCTCGGTCTGCCTGCCGAATTCAAGGATTGCTATGAGCCGACCTGGGGCAAGTTCAAGGCCGTGACGCATCCGTCCTCGGGCAACCACGAGTACTACACTCCCAAGGCCAACGGCTATTACCTCTACTTCGGTGACGCCGCCGGCAAGGCGCCGGGCTTTTATTACAGTTTCAACATCGGCAACTGGCACCTGCTCTCCCTGAACAGCAACCTGAAAGGCGCCGCCTGGCAGCAGGAGTTGGCCTGGGTGAGGAAAGACCTGGAACAATCGAAATCGCGTTGTACCCTCGCTTATTGGCATCACCCGCGCTTCTCCTCCGGCGGCCACGGTAACAATCCCGAGATCGGCCCGTTATGGGAACTGCTGCAAGCCGCACACGCCGATATTGTCCTCTCCGGCCACGATCACGACTACGAACGCTTCGCACCGCAAGACGGCGACGCCAGGCGCGACGACAAGCACGGCATACGCGAATTCGTCGTCGGCACCGGCGGCGCGCACCTGACGCCTCTCTTCTTCCGCAAAACCAATAGCGAAATCGTCAACAACGAAACGCGCGGCGTGCTGAAGCTCGTGCTGAAGGAATCGGGTTACGAGTGGGAATTCCTGGCGGAGCCGGGAAAGAAGCTAAAGGACAGCGGTGCGGCCTTTTGTCATTGAGCCGCACCGCGCCGGGCCTTTGGAGGTTGCGCCTGGCGTCGCACGCTGAGCGAAGCGATACCAGGCCTTGGCGCGAGTCATCGTGCCTGACTCGCCAGCTTGTTCAACACGTGCGAAGCGGCAACCAACCCAAACGCCGCCGTCACCACCATGGCCGAACCGAAGCCGGCGCAATTGAGGCCGGTGATTCCGGCCTTTTCCTCATCCTCGTCGTCCTCCACTTCGCATAGTTCGGGAAACCGCAAAGGCTCGGTGGAAAAAACCGCATCGATGTGAAACTTGTTCTTGGTGCCGCGCGGGAAGCCGTGATAGCGGCGCAGGCGCTTCCTCACCTTGGCCAGCAAAGGCTCTTGCTCGGTGCGGCACAAGTCGCGCACTTCGATCCTGGTCGGATCGATCTGCCCGCCGGCCCCGCCCAGCGTGACGAGCTTGATGCCGTGCTCGCGGCAGTAGGCGATCAGTGCGGTCTTGGCGCGCACGTTATCGATCGCATCGATCACATAATCATAGCGGCCATGTCCTATCATCTCGGCCACGTTGTCGGGCGTAATGAAATCCTCGACCTGCGTCACGCGGCAAGTGGGGTTGATCTGCTTGATGCGCTCGGCCAGCGCGAACACCTTGGCCTGGCCCAGGGTATCGGTCAGGGCGTGAATCTGGCGATTGACGTTCGATTCGGCGAGGTTGTCGAGATCGATCATGGTGATCGCGCCGATGGCGCTGCGTGCCAGCGCCTCGACGATCCAGGAGCCGACGCCGCCGACCCCGATCACGCAAACGTGGGCGTTTTGGAAATGCGTCAAGGCCGCATCGCCATAGAGACGCGCGATGCCGCCGAAGCGGCGCGCGTAGTCGATGTCATGCACCGCGTCTGCAATAGCGGCTGTGGAAATAGGGGGCGTGCTCGTCATGCGCGCTATTGTAACGAAGCGGCTAAACTTCGGCATAATGAAGGCATTGAATCAACGAGCTGTTGCCATGAATACCACCTTGATTGCCGGCGCCCCCGATTTCGATCAGCCTATCGCCGTGCTCAAGCACTGCCACGACAAGATACGCAAGAACTTGCAGACCTTGCAAAAGCTGCCGGCCCACTTGCAGGAACATGGCGCCGACGACGATGCGCAAAAGGCCGCCGCCGGCATCTTGCGCTATTTCCGTGAAGCCGCGCCGAACCACCATGCCGACGAAGAGCAAGACCTGCTGCCCATGCTGCAAAATACAGCCAAGGAGGCCGACAAACGATTGCTCGACGCATTGCAGCCGCAAATCCTCGACGAACATAAGCAGATGGATTTGATCTGGGTCAAGCTGGAAAACCAATTGGACGCTATTGTATCGGACAAGCATCGCGCGCTCGACGCCGCCGACGTGGAACGATTCAC
>DASVYZ010000346.1:0-1805 GCA_036391935.1 Burkholderiaceae bacterium
TGCCCATGGCGCCGATACCTGTTCCCGGCCAGGATTGGCAGCATGCCGGGCCGGTATTCAGGTTCGGCAAGCCTTCCAGCATTTTCCCCAATCTAAAGGACCACGAGATTGCCGGCGTGGCCGCTGATTTGTAGAAATCCCATGTCACGCAAACCGAAGCAGCAAACCATCCCCGACGACTGCATGCCGATGTGCGGCACCTGCGCCTTCCGGGAATACGATAAGGACATCGACGGCGGCTTCTGCCGTCGCTACCCGCCGGTCGTTTTCATGGTCGACGAGGAGCCGGCTGTGATTTTTCCCGTCACCGAGGACAAGGACTGGTGCGGCGAATTCAGGCGCAGGACCAGTTGATGAAACAGTGCGAAGAAGAGCGGGATATGGGATCGGACATGATCATCATGAGGAACGACAATGAGTGACCCGGCGGACCAAGGCCAGCTTCCAGAGGGGCTTCCGACTCCCGAGCAAATGAGCACGATGCCGTGGGCAACGCTGCTCAACCTGCGCAATCAGTATGGAACGAATCAGGCGGTGCAGGACTATATCGGGCCGTATGAGCATCAAGCCTACGCCCGTGAGACCACGCAAGCCAGCCCCATCCTCGGCGGACTGCAGATGGCGGTCGTGACGCCCGCCTATTCGGTGGCCAAGGGCCTTGGCATCATCAATGCGGCCAGGGCGCTTGGCGCGGATGACGACGACGGCACGAAGCAATCGCAATCCAGTTGGAGCGAACTGGCCCAAGGATTTAAAGGTATCGGCCAAGGCCTTGTGAACGCGGTGCGGGGAAAATAGCTCGTCGATGGTATCCGCGCTGAAAAATGCGTGGTAGGGTATCGATCATCATGAGAAAAATTCTATTCGTCTGCATGGGCAACATCTGCCGCTCGCCCACGGCCGACGGCATCATGCGCCAACTGGTGGCCGATGCCGGCCTCGCCCACGTGATCGAAGTCGATTCCGCCGGCACGCACAACTACCATCCCGGTGAAGCGCCGGACGCACGCAGCCAGGCCGCGGCGCGCAGGCGCGGTTATGACCTTTCCCCGCTGCGCGCACGCAAGGTGGAAGATGCGGATTTCGAACGCTTCGATTTGATCCTGGCGATGGATCGGGACAACCTCGCCAACCTCCAGCGGCGCTGCCCGGGCGAGCATGCCGGCAAGCTGCGCCTGATGATGGATTACGCGGCGAAGCACGATGCGGTCGAGGTGCCGGACCCTTATTATGAAGGCGCGCGCGGGTTTGAGATTGTGCTGGATTATTTGGAAGATGCTTGCGCCGGTGTGTTGGCGGAAGTGAAGAAACAGGCTTGAATCGCAAGCCGCGCTTGGGCGCGGCAGGGCAATCGCATGAAGCCCATGGTGTCGAGAGACACCGACCCCGCTGCCTTCCCGCGCCGGATAGCCGCAATTCCATTTCGCCGACGCCATAAAAAACGCCCCGGCAAGCCGGGGCGTTTTCCTGCAACAAGAACCGTCAAGGTTCAGGCCGGCAAATTACATCATGCCGTCCATGCCACCCATACCGCCCATGCCACCCATACCGCCCATGCCACCGGCAGCCGGCTTGTCTTCGACGAGCTCGGAAACCATGCAGTCCGTGGTCAGCATCAGGGAAGCGATCGAGGCTGCGTTTTGCAGGGCCGAACGCGTCACCTTGGCCGGGTCCAGCACGCCCATTTCGACCATGTCGCCATAGGTGCCGTTGGCGGCGTTGTAGCCGAAGTTGCCCTTGCCCTCGAGGACCTTGTTCAGGACCACGGACGGCTCGGCGCCAGCATTGGCGACGATCTGGCGCAG
>DASVYZ010000347.1:0-4208 GCA_036391935.1 Burkholderiaceae bacterium
CAACGGGCTGGTACCCCGTCGAGTCGGTTTGGGCGGTATCGCCAGCCAGAGTGGCACGCGCGCTGGCCGCCGCCGCTGCGCCTTTGTAGTAGGAGGTTGCGTTTTGGCTTACGACCTGGGCTGTGTAGTAGCTGGCTGTCACAATGTGATTGTGCACAAGTTGCGCATCCAGCAAGCCCTGGGTGCTGGTGTTCGACAAGGCGCCGGCCATGATCGACAAGGCGGCGTCGCCGCGCGAGAGCGTGCCATTATCGATGGCGCCGCTCCAGAAGGCTAGTCCGGAGGCCGCCGGAGCGCGCCCGAGCACGTTCTGGAATACGGCCTGGACGAAAGCAGTACTGTCGCCGGTGCCATATAGTGCGACGGACTCGCTGCTTGTTCCGAAGGTGTCGACCAAGGTTTTCACTGCGGTACTGGTGGAATACGCGGCAGCGAGACCCTGTATGTCGGTTGGCGCACCGGCGGAGAAGAGCGCCGCCTCGAAATTGGACAACCCGCCTGGATCCGCGGGACGACCGAAATAGGAGACGTACAACTCCTGGACTGCAGCTTGGTAAGCCGAGGAGGAATTGGATTGGACCTGCGCCTTTGCGCTCGCTGAAGCGCCTGTCGCTGCGCCTGAGCCGGCGGGATCGCTTGTGCTTACGTTGCAGGCATTCAGTGCCAACGCACAGGCTGAAAGTCTCAAAACGTTCTTCAACGCGCCACCCGGAATTTTTCGGATTGGCTGATTGGCATGTTTTTTTACCTGGTTCGTCGGAACGGAACCTTCGCAGCGGTATTGGGTAATTCCGCGTATCGCCTTTGCCGGCAAATTTTCATATCGCGCCTTGTTATGTCGCATTGAAATTCTTCCTTTTTTTGTGTTCGGCAATGACGCTCGTGGAAAAAATCCACCGCCTGCAGCAATTCCGATGGCTGTACTTTGTCAGGTTCGATAAGAAACCGGTCTCAACTTGAAACTTGAGCCGCTGTCAGCGCTGGTTCTTCCGCGGCGGAAAAATCAAACGATCTGCAAACGCAACCCAGTGATAAATGAATGAGATGCCGGTTCCAAGCGGTTGAGGGGGCTTGACGGACCGTTCAATTTTTTTCAGGTACAGATAGCGGGCATCGGCATGGTCCGAGCTGGAATAGATTTTCCGTATCCATCTTCGTAGCGACCTTGAATAGTTCCAGACTTCGTACTTCATGCAATTACCCTGAAATGTTTGCTCCGCGCGAGGAAACAATTTCATCAAAATTCCCCCTTATAAGAAACCCGACAATTGTCGGGTAAGGAGTGTTTATTTGCGGACGGCCATTGGCGACCGGCATTCGATCATCGAAGCTCCTTTTTTTATTTTCGAACAATCATGGTGAAAGGCGGTCACTGGTTGACGGTGAATACCGAGACCGATTTAGCCGGCAGCTTCAGCGTCAGTTTTCCGCCGGATGCGGACGCCGACACGGCTTCCGGTTTGATTGCGTCCGGTTGGGAAAAAGTGTTGTGTGCATCCATGGCGTCGGCAGTCAGCACGCTGCCGCTGGCCGAAACCGCCTTGCCGCCTGCGACGTCGACGGCGACTTCAATCGATTCATTCGGATTGGTATTGACCAGCGCAAGATATAGCGCGCCATCCTTGCCGCGAGCGGCCGAGGCGCTCAGCATCGGGATACCCTCATTGCCGAAGCCGTATTGCGGATTGCCCTCGATCTTCACGGGCAGCGAGCTTGCGTCCTGGAACGGCACGTACATCTTGAATGCGTGGTAGGTCGGTGTGAGCACCATCTTGTCCTTTTCCGTCAGGATCATGGATTGCAGCACGTTGACCATCTGCGCGATGTTGGCCATGCTGACGCGGTCGGCGTGGGCCTGAAAGATGTTGAAATTGAGCGCCGCCAGTACAGCGTCGCGCAGCGAGTTCTGCTGTTGCAGGATGCCTGAATTGGCGTCCGGCGACTGGTCGTACCAGGTGCCCCATTCGTCGATGACAAAGGAGTACTTCTTCGCAGGATCGTTTTGCTCGAGCTTGGCGACATTCCTAGTGATGATGTCGTCCATTTTCAAGGTCGCCTTGAGCGTGGAGAACCACTGGTCTTCGCCGAAGCCGGTGGCGCTGCCTTTCTTTTCCCAGTTTCCGGTCGGCAGCGTGTAGTAGTGGAAGGTGATGCCGCCGCCGTTGCCGCGCAGGTTCTTGCTCAGATAATCGGTCCATGCCAGGTCGGAATCGTTGCCGCCGCTGGCGATCAGCGTGGGCATGTGGCTGGCATGGATGAAGCTCGAATACTGATTGTAGAGGTTGGTGTAATATTCCGGCGTCATCTGGCCTCCGCAGCCCCAAGCTTCGTTGCCGATGGCGAAGAAGGCGAGCCGGAACGGTTTCGGGTGGCCATTCGCCGCGCGCAGCCGCGCCAGCGTCGACTGGCTGTCCGAGGTCATGTACTCGACCCATTCGGCCGTTTCCTGTGCCGAGCCGGTGCCAAGATTGCCGTTGACATAGGCCTCGGCGCCGATCTGGTCGACGAGGTCGAAGAACTCATGCGTGCCGACGGCGTTGCTTTCCTCGACGCCACCCCAGTTGGTGTTAACCTTGACCGGGCGCTTGTTGCGCGGGCCGATACCTTCGCGCCAGTGGTATTGGTCGGCGAAGCATCCTCCCGGCCAGCGCACCACGGGGACGTGCAATGCCTTCAGCGCGCCTACCGCGTCCTTGCGCCAGCCGCGCGTATTCGGAATTTTCGATTCGGGGCCGACCCACAGGCCGCCATAGATGCCTCGCCCCAGATGTTCGGCGAACTGGCCGTAGATATTCTTGTTGATGACCGGGCCGGGATGCGCCGTGTCGATTGTGATGCCGGCTTGCGGTGCCGCTCCGGCCGATGCTGCTGCAGTCAGCCCGAACGCCAAAATGGCTGCGGTAAACTTGATGGCTTGCATGTTCCTGGTTGCGATAGTTGATTTGAAATAATTTAGTCAGGCTGGGCGGAGGAGAGTAATGCGGCGTCGCCCCAACTGACCGGCAGCCGCGTATTGTCTCCTTCGGTGCTGCGCGCCACCAGTTCGATGATCTTGGCGCCGCCGATGTCGGCGCTTAGCAGCTGTGCCTGCTGGCCCCAGTGCAAGGGCCGGCTCTTTGCCAGAAGTTTTCCATCCGCGTAGATCATGAAGTTGACGGTCCGCTTGTGGTCGCGGGCGGAATCGTCGACACCCACCTGCGTGCGCAGGCGCCGATAACCATGATTGCGCACTTCCAGCCGGGAATTGGCCAGGATGCCGATGCCGGCAGCGTAGGGGACGCCGGCAATTTGCAGCCGCTGGCCGTAGGGCGTGCTATCCGCGCGTGCGCCGCCCCATCCACCATACATAGGGCGCTCGCCGGGGCCTTTGGTGCCGCTCCAGGCCGCCGATGAACGGAAGATGGTCGGGTCGGCTTGCGCTTCGGTGACGCCGTCCACGGCCGGATTGACGCTGCCTGGCTGTTCCGAAAGATAGAGGCCCTGCGCCAGCACCCGCGAGCCAACTGCGCGGAAGATGCGCGTCTCACGCGGCGCCACCCGCAGCTTTGTTTCATTGGTGAACGTGAGGTCCGTCTTGGCCCAGAGATCGGTCAGCGTAATGGGTGCGTCCTTGCGGAACTTCAGGTGCTCGGCGGTCAGATCGACATCGATCGGCGCGATGCCGCGATTGAAGATGGCGATCGCCTTTTGGCCCGACGCCAGTTGCTTGACCAGGATCTCGAGATCGTCGGCATCGTAGGCGACGGTTGCCTGGTTGCCGGCGGGATCCTGATTGAGCGCGATGATGTCCGCATTGCCGAGGATGTCCAGCAGGGGCTGCGGCGTGGTTCTGAGGTCTGCGCCGATCAGCAGAGGGGCGTTCAGCATGGCCCACAGTGAGAAATGCGAGCGCGCTTCCACCAGGTGATCCGCATCGAAGTCGCCCGCGCCGATGAACAGCATGTCGGGGTCGTTCCAACTGCCGGGATGCGCATACAGCTCGCGCTTTGCGGCGCTGTCGAAATTGCTGAGCATGCGGGCCCAGAACGGCCTGATGTCGTCGCTGGTGCGCGAGAGGTTGCCGTAATTCTTGCCCCAGGCGCGCACGTCGCCGGCACCCCAGATGCACAGCGACAGCATGAAATCGCCATTCGGCTTATGGCGCCGCAGGGCCGCGTTAATTTGGGCGAATTCCTCCTGCACTGCGGGAACGTCGGATCGGCCTACCG
>DASVYZ010000348.1:0-1652 GCA_036391935.1 Burkholderiaceae bacterium
TCTTTATTGCCCTGAGAGGAGCAGTCGCCATGAGAGCAAAAATCACAGGTACCACCTTGCCCGTACTCGAGATCGGTCTCGAGTACGGCGAAAAAGTCATTTCCGAACCCGGCCAGTTTTCCTGGATGTCGCCCAATATCCAGTTGCAGACCAATGCCAGGACCGCCGGCGCCAAGGGTTTCTTCGGCGTCATCGGCCGCGCGCTGTCGGGCGGCGGCTTGTTCATGAACGAATACCAGACCACCGGCGGGCAGGGCATGGTGGCGTTCGCTGCCAAGGTGCCCGGCACCATCATGGAAGTTGCCGTGCGCCCCGGGCAGGAATACCTGATCCATCGTCATGGCTTCCTGTGCGGCACGGGCGGCGTCGAGCTCGGCATCGGCTTTCAGCGTTCGCTGGGCGCCGGCATCTTCGGCGGCGACGGCTTCATCCTGCAAAAGCTCTCGGGCGATGCCACGGCCTGGGTCGAACTCGGCGGCGAAATCGTCTGCTACGATTTGCAGCCCGGCGAATCGCTCTCGGTCCATCCCGGCCATATCGGCATGTTCCAATCGACCGTCAATTTCGACATCACGCTGATCCCCGGCATCAAGAACATGCTGTTCGGCGGCGACGGCATCTTCATTGCCCGCCTGACCGGCCCGGGCAAGATCTGGCTGCAGACGCTGACCATGCCCAATCTGGCGCATGCGCTGTCGCCCTATCTCGCACGCGGCGGCGAATCCTCCACGGCCGTCGGCGCCGGCATAGGCGGTGCTTCGGGCGGTGTCGGCGGCGCGGTGGCCGGCGGCGTCATCGGTTCGGTGCTGGGCGGATTATTCGGCAGCGACGAATAAGGGGCGACGGAGCCTCAACGGCCGATCTACCCCGATGGGCGCTTGCGCGCCCATCGGCGCCTTGCATGTCCCATCGGGGCGGCTTTCCAAGCCGTTCGAGCCGATAGCGCATCTCTTCGGCAAGTTCCGCGTCGCCGACACATGCATGTTTGCGGATCAGATCGAAGGCTTCCGGGGCGATTCGGTCTGTGTCAGGCCGATGAGCCGTTTGGCGATGACGCCGGAATCCGAACAACGGTGTAAGCCAGGCAATCGAAGCCGCGTTCGCGCATGTCTCCTGTCTCCGTGAACACTGCACCGGTTTATCAAGCCACCATTGGACGGGATAAAGGAAAAGTTCGCGGGTGATGCGCGTAGCGGGCCGACAAGCAGGCATAATTGCAGTTTTCATGTTGCAGCGTTCACGTCGATGAAATTTCTGCTTGGTGGTTTGAATGCGGTGGCGCTGGCCGGCTTGTTGCTGAGCCTGGTCTTGCATATTGCCGGCTGGGCCGGGCTTGCCGGTGTCGGCTTGATCGACGAGGACGTATTACGCGCGCTGGCACCCTGGGTCATGCGCCTGGGCATGGTCGGCTTGCCGGCGCTCGCTTTGGCCGCGCTGGCGGCCTGGCATGAGGGCTCGCGCGACGTGATGCGCATTGTGCTGGCCGCGTGCCCTCGCTGGATGCGGCTGGCGCGGGTGGCCTTGCTGCTTTACGGTTTCGGCTTCTTCGTGCTGTTCGGCATCGCCTGGCGCAAGGAAGCCGCGCCGAATCTCACCCATGCGACTCTGTTCGGCTCCAGCCTCGGGCTGGCTTTTTTCGGCACTTGCGTGGC
>DASVYZ010000349.1:0-4085 GCA_036391935.1 Burkholderiaceae bacterium
ACGGCCGCAGCCATCGCGCCGACGCTGGACTTACGCCTGGTGCGCGACGGCACGCTGCCGAAAAACCCACGCTTCGCGCCCAACCCCTATACCGGCCCGGCCGCTTTCTCGGATTCGGAACACTTCCAGAAGCAATCGTTCGAAGACATCGCCAAGGGCAAGAACACGCCGGCCGGCAAGTCGAACGACGGCTGGATTGCGATGATCCAGCACTTCTTCGTCTCGGCCTTCGTGCCGCCGGCCAATACCGCGCGCGAGGTCTACACCAAGGCGCTCGGCGCCAATCTGTTCGCCATCGGCAGCACGCTGCGCTATCCGAGCATCGAGCCGGGCAAATCGGCCGCCATCGACGCCAAGCTGTATTCCGGTCCGCAAGACATCGACGCGCTCGACAAGGTTTCGAGCACGCTCGACACGACGCGCGATTACGGCATGTTCGCCGTCGTCGCCAAGCCGATTTTCAGCATCATGAATGCCTTGCACAAGTTCGTCGGCAACTGGGGCTGGACCATCATCGTCTTCACCGTGGTGATGAAGATCGTGCTGTATCCGCTGGCGGCGGCGAGCTTCCGCAGCATGGCCAAGACCAAGCAGCTGCAACCCAAGATGCAAGCCATCCGCGAGCGCTTCAAGGATGACCCGCAAAAGATGAACCAGGCCACGATGGAGCTGTACAAGACCGAGAAGATCAACCCGCTCGGCGGCTGCCTGCCGCTGGTGGTGCAGATGCCGATCTTCATCGCGCTGTATTCGGTGCTCTCGGCTTCGGTGGAAACGCGCGACGCCGCCTGGATCGGCTGGGTGCACGATCTTTCCACCCCCGACCCCTACAGCATCCTGCCGCTGATCATGGCCGTGGCGATGTTCTTCCAGACCCGCCTGTCCCCGGCGCCGCCCGACCCGACGCAAGCCAAGGTGATGCTGTTCATGCCGCTGGTGTTCTCGGTCATGTTCTTCATGTTCCCCTCGGGCGTGGTGCTGTATTACGTGGTGAACACGGTGCTGTCGATTGCGCAGCAGCAGTTCATCAACAAGCGCTTGGCGAACGTACCGGCGAAGAAGTAACAGTCTTCGGTGGCGGCAAACCTGATCAAGCCCGCGGATTTCGCGGGCTTTTTTATGGGCCGCAGCAATTTCTTCCTGGATTGAAAATCAGGCGGGCGAGGGCAGCAGTTCAAGGCAAATCCATAATCTCCCGATTCGCCGCGCATGCGAACGCGCTACACTCACATTTCCGATCGCAAGAGGTGCGCAACATGAATCAAACCGCGGGCGATGCGCTGTCGCATCATTTCCTGACCATGGCCCACAACAATGCCTGGGCCAATTTCCGCCTCGCCAAGGCTTGCCTGCAATTGGCGCAGGAAGAATACGACGCCCCACGCAGCAGCTTTTTCCCCAGCATACGCGCCACGCTGAACCACATCCTGATGGTGGACTGGGTTTATGCCGACGGCATGGAACGCGAAGCGAAGGGCGAACCGCCGCACCCGAACTACCGCGAGATGTTCGCCAATCCCGATCCCTGCAAGACGGCCGCCGCATGGCGCGCCGAGCAGGAAAAAGTCGACCGGCGCCTGATCGCCTATTGCCTGGGCTTGCGCGATGCGGAGATGGGGCGCATCGTCGCTTACCAGCGGCCCGACGGCAGCGTGCGCGAACCGCGCAACCGGCTGCTGGCCCATGTGTTCCAGCACCAGATCCATCACCGCGGCCAGGTGCATGCCATGCTCTCCGGCACGTCGGTGGCGCCGCCGCAGCTCGATGACTTTTTCCGCGTCACCGATATCAAGGAGCGTGAGGCGGACTTTGCCGAACTGGGCTGGACCGAAGCCGGCATCTGGGGCCAGGCGCATGGATGAGAACCCGATGCATCACTGGCAAGCGCAACTGCAAGCCATCGCCGCCAAGCATGCCGGGGACGACGGCGCACACGATGCCACCCATGTGCAACGCGTCTGGCGCACCGCGCAGGCATTGCTGGCCGCGCACCCGAATGCGGATGTGTTGGTGGTGCAGGCGGCCTGCTTCCTGCACGATATCGTCAACCTGCCCAAGGACCATCCGCAGCGCGCCCAGGCTTCGCAGCTTGCGGCAGGAGCCGCAACACGGGAATTGGCGCGCATCGGCTTCCCGCCGGAGAAACTGCCCGCCGTGGCCCATGCCATCGCGGCGCACAGCTTTTCCGCTGCGATTGCTCCCGAAACCATCGAGGCGCAAATCGTGCAGGATGCCGACCGGCTCGATGCGCTCGGCGCGGTCGGCCTGGCGCGGCTGTTTTATACGGCGGGAAAAATGGACTCTTCTTTGGCGCACGCTGGCGATGCGCTGGCACAATCGCGCCCGCTCGACGACAAGGCCTATGCGCTCGACCATATCGCGGCCAAGCTGGAGACGCTGCCGGCGTCCATGCAAACCGAAGCCGGGCGCAAGCTCGGCGAAGAGCGGCTGCGCTTGATACACGCATTTCGTGCGCAGTTTGCGGCTGAGTGGACTGGCTCAGTTTGATCAATGATTTGATTAGTGAAATGTCATCTTTTGTCGCATAATAGGGTGCACATAACAAGAAGCACATGGCCAAATGGGGCAGCAAGGCAGCTTGCGACGACCCTGGCCGACACACCCTGAACAGCCCACAAAATAGGACATATCGATGAAGCCTTATCTGATCGCGGCTTTGCCCCTGCTCTTGATGCAGGGCGCGGCCCATGCCAACCCGGCCGCCCCCGCCGTCTCCGCCAACTCCGGCATCGCCTTGCAAAATACCGATAGCAAGGTCCGCATCCAGGATGATTTCTACATGCACGTCAACGGCACCTGGATGAAGAACACCGAAATCCCGGCCGACCATTCATTCTGGGGCGCGTTCGACGTGCTGGTCGATGCTACGCTGCCGCAGCTGCGCGGCATCATCGAAGACGCGGCCAAGGACGGCGCCGGCGCGCCGGGCTCGGATGCCCAAAAGATCGGCGACCTCTATGCCAGCTTCATGGATGAACAGAAGCTCGAAGAACTCGGCGCCAAGCCGCTGGCCCCTGAATTCGCGCGCGTCGCGGCCCTGAAGGACAAGGCGGAAATCCCGGCCTTGCTGGCCCACTTCAACGAGGTCGGCATCGGCACCCCCTACGGCCCCGGCGTGCATCTCGACAACAAGGATTCGACGCGCTACGTGATCGACTTCGGCCAAAGCGGGCTGGGCTTGCCCGACCGCGACTATTACCTGAAGGACGATGCCAAGCTCACGAACGCGCGCGTGAAGTATGAAGAGCACATCGCCAGGATGTTCACGCTCCTGGGCAATCAGGATGCCAGGGATGCGAAGAAGAAGGCCAAGGACATCCTCAAGCTCGAAACCGAACTGGCCAAGGTCAATTGGACCAAGGTGCAAAACCGCGACCCGGTCAAGCTGTACAACAAGGAGCCGATCGCGAAGCTGAACCAGCTCACGCCCGGCTATGACTGGAAACCCTATCTCGATGCCATCGGCGTCAGCGGCAAGGTCGACTATGTCATCGTCAGCCAGCCGAGCTACATGCGCGGCTTCGCCAGGCTGTTGAAGCGCACGCCGCTGCCGGTGTGGAAGGAATATTTCGACTGGCAAGTCCTGTCGAGCAATGCCTCGCTCTTGTCCAAGGCCTTCGACGAAGAAAGCTTCGCCTTCAACGGCACGGTGCTGCAAGGCACGCCGCAGCAACTGCCGCGCTGGAAGCGCGGCGTGAACCTGGAGGAGGGCGCCATCGGCGAAGCGCTGGGCAAGCTCTACGTGGCCAAGTATTTCCCGCCCGAGAACAAGGCGCGCGTGGAAAAGCTGGTCGGCAACCTGCTCGCGGCGTTCCGCCAGAGCGTGGACACGCTCGACTGGATGGGCCCGCAAACCAAGGAAGCGGCCAAGGCCAAGCTGGCCGCGTTCACGCCCAAGATCGGCTATCCCGACAAGTGGCGCGATTATTCGAGCTTGAGCATCGCGCGCGACGACTTGTACGGCAACATGGAACGCGCTTCCGTCTTTGAATTCAAGCGCGATATCGGCAAGCTGGGCAAGCCGGTCGACCGCACCGAGTGGGGCATGACGCCGCAAACGGTCA
>DASVYZ010000350.1:0-1719 GCA_036391935.1 Burkholderiaceae bacterium
GGAGGGGTGGGAGTGATTCGACGAATCGAACAGGGCAGGAACAATCAGCCTGCCCCACATGGAGGTATTACAGCTATTGCTGTTTGTCACGCCGATCGGGCCGCCCGATCAACATTGGAAGCCGCGCTTGCCGCCCCGGCCTGCTTGCGCGGTCGAAACAGTTCCGGAAAACATCGCCAGCCTGTCATCGGGCGGGCGGCAAACAGGTACCTATGCAACGGCCGGTTACGCAAGGTGCGCGTAGCCCAACTGCACAAGTGTCAGCGCAAATTGCCGGTATGCCCCAGCGAATAGCGTCCCGGCTGCGGCCACACCGTCAAACCATGCGGTTCCTGGC
Organism: Burkholderiaceae bacterium; assembly: GCA_036391935.1. Taxonomy (GTDB): domain Bacteria; phylum Pseudomonadota; class Gammaproteobacteria; order Burkholderiales; family Burkholderiaceae_D; genus PKWO01. The sequence goes on from DASVYZ010000350.1 coordinate 338, forward strand.
CGCCGGCGATCTTTTTCACGGCTCCGCTTTGCGTATCGATGCGGTAAATTTCATTGTCGAAACGGCCCGAGAGCCACAGCCATTTGCCGTCGGCGCTGACGTTGCCCATGTCAGGGCTGCCGCCGCCGGGAATCGGCCAATTGGCCACGATCTTGCCCGTAGCGAACTCAAGCACGCTGACGCTTCCCTTGCCGTGCGGCTTGCCGTGGATTGCATGCGAGCCGCGGCTGGCGATATAGAGCAATTTGCCGTCGCGGCTCGGATACAGCCCATGTGTGCCCAGGGCGACGGGGATGAAATCGACCTGCTTGAAACTGTTGCCATCGACCACGTGCAAGCCATCGGCATCCATGTCGGCGACATAGAAGCGCGAACCGTCGGGCGAAATGCGGATGTCTTGCGGCATGCCCTTGCGGCTGGTGCAGATTTCATTGGGCAAGCCCGTACCCGTCCCGTTTTCGGCGAAACGCAGGCGCGGCAATGCGAGCTTGAGCAAGCCCGCGACTTGGCGATGCACCAGATCGACCTTGGCGATGGCGCCCGAGAATTCGCAGGTAAAGATGGCATAGCTGCCATCGATGGAAAAGTCCGCGTGGTTGATGCCGTCGCACTTGGGCACGTCGATCGAATATTGCAGCGCCATGCTGTGCGGGTCGCGGAAATCAAGCCGGTGATGGGCCTCGGCCACCACGATGGCCGATTTACCGTCCGGAGTGAAATACATATTGTAGGGATCATCGACCGGAATCGCCTTGCCGGGCAGGCCGGTGCGCGGATCGACAGGCGTCAGGCTGCCATCCTGGCGCCGCTCGGCATTGTTCGCCACCCAGAGCGTGCGCAAATCCCAGGACGGCACGACGTGCTGCGGCGCCACCCCCACCTTGAAGCGGTTGACGATCTTGTTCGTCGCCGGGTCGATCACATCAACGTCGTTCGAGCGCAGATTCGGCACGTAGACCCGTTCGAGGTCGCCCCTGACCTGCGGATTCAGATTGTCGGCGCGGATCTCGCTATAAAGATTGCGCGGATCGACGACTGGCGGCATGCCGGGAACGGTATCGACCTGTGGGAGAGGTGCAACGGGCTGGGCCGGCGTGCCGGCGGTGCAAAGCGCCGCGACGGCGGCGGCGAGGATGAGGGTCCAGGGATGAAACGTTTTCAGAAAGCCTCCGGTGATTCCTGTTCGCGGCGAAGTCAACGCCCCAAATAAGCGACGCCCGATTGTCACATGGGCGCTCGCACCAGCCATTGATCGAGATCAAACAATTCGATGCGGGTGTGGAGCGCTTCGTGCTTGACCGTCAATTGCGAGGAATTCTGCGGAATTTGCATCCGCACGGTCTGAATTGCTCACCTTTAACTTTTTGACCACATTTCCTGGA
>DASVYZ010000351.1:0-2840 GCA_036391935.1 Burkholderiaceae bacterium
ACGACCACCCGTTCCAGTGGGGTTCCAAGCGCACCGGTCCCGACCTGGCGCGCGTCGGCGGCCGCTACAGCGACGAATGGCACAAGACGCATCTGAACAATCCGCGCGACGTGGTGCCGGAATCGAACATGCCGGCCTATCCCTGGCTCTCGGCCAACAAGGTCGATCCCGACAGCGCCGCACCGAAGATGCGTGCATTGAGGCGGATCGGCGTCCCCTACACCGACGAAGACATTGCCAACGCTTCCCAGGAACTGCAGGGCAAGACCGAGCAGGAAGCGCTGATCGCCTACCTGCAAGGCCTGGGCACCGTGATCAAGACGAGGAACTGACATGGGCATCGATCAATTCTTCAACAACGCCAGCGTCGTCATGACCGTGGTGAGCCTGATCACCTTTGTAGGCATCCTGCTCTGGGTCTATGTCCTGAAGAGCAAGCGCGACTACGAGCGCGACGCCAACATGCTATTCGACGAAAACGACCTGGAAGCGCAACAAATTTTGAGGAAACATCATGGCTGACTTTACCAATGGCTTTTGGGACATCTACATTGCCGTGCTGACCCTGGTCGGCATCCTTGGCTGCGCCGTCCTGCTGTGGAGCCAATCGAAGCAGAAGGTGGTGATAGACGGCGACAAGCCTGCGGAAGAAGCCGCGGCGAAGGCCATGACCACCGGCCACATCTGGGACGAAGACCTGACCGAGCTGAACACGCCGATGCCGCGCTGGTGGATGGGGCTGTTCTACCTGACCATCCTGTTCGGCCTCGGCTACCTCGTCCTCTATCCGGGGCTGGGCAGCTATGCCGGCAAACTGCACTGGCATTCCGCCACCGCCTATCAGGAGGAATTGAAGAAGGCCGACGCCGACTACGGGCCGCTATTCGACACCTACCTGCACCAGGATATCAGGCAGGTCGCGGCCGATCCCAAGGCGCATGCGATAGGTGAACGGCTGTTCCTGACCTATTGCTCCCAATGCCACGGTTCGGACGCACGCGGCAACAAGGGCATCCCCAATCTGACCGATACCGACTGGCTCTACGGCGGCGCGCCGGAAACGATCGAAACCACGATCCTCCATGGGCGCAACGGCCAAATGCCGGCCATGGGCCCGGTATTGGGTTCCGATCAAGCCGTCAACGACGTCGCCAACTACATCTTGAGCCTGTCGGGCAGCACCCACGATCCGATCCGCGCCGTGTTCGGCAAGGAAAAGTTTGTCAACTGCGCGCCCTGCCATGGTGCCGACGGCAAGGGCAACCAGGCGATAGGCGCGCCCAACCTGACCGACAAGATCTGGCTCTGGGGCGGATCCATCGATACCGTCAAGACCACGATCAACAAAGGCCGCAACAACCAGATGCCGGCCTTCCAGGATTTCCTCGGGGACGCCAAGGTGCACGTGCTCGCAGCCTACGTCTGGAGCCTGTCCAATGATCCCAGGGCCGAGGGTGCCGCAAGCAACGCAACGACCGGCGCGGCGGGCAAGTGAACCTGCCGCAACAACGTGAAACGCCCCGAAACGAGACCATGAGCCAGCAGCAACATCCGCCGCACGTCGCCGTCGTCAAGATGTACAAGGCGCGCGAAGAAATCTATCCGCGTGAAATCTCGGGGCGTTTCGCCACTCTGCGCTGGGCCTGCGTATGGCTGACCCAGCTGGTGTTCTACGGCCTGCCCTGGCTGAGCTGGAATGGGCGGCAGCTGGTGCTGTTCGACCTCGGCGCCCGAAAATTCTATATTTTCGGCCTGGTGCTGTGGCCGCAGGATTTTATCTACCTGGCCGCGCTCCTGATCATCTGCGCCTATTCCCTGTTCCTGTTCACGGCCGTGGCCGGCCGGGTCTGGTGCGGCTACGCCTGCCCGCAAACGGTCTACACCGAGATATTCATGTGGGTCGAACGCCGTTTGGAGGGCCCGCGCAGCGCGCGCATGCGCCTGGCCAAGCAACCCTGGAGCGCGGAAAAAATCGCGCGCAAAGGCGGTAAGCACCTGGCATGGGCTGCGATTGCAATTTGGACCGGGCTGACCTTCGTCGGCTATTTCACGCCCATCCGTACCTTGGTACGGGAAAGCGCAAGCTTGACGCTCGGTCCCTGGGAATGGTTCTGGGTAATGTTTTATGCCTTTGCCACCTATGGCAATGCCGGCTGGATGCGCGAACAGGTGTGCAAATACATGTGCCCCTACGCCCGCTTCCAAAGCGCCATGTTCGACAAGGACACGTTGATCGTCACTTACGACAGCACCCGCGGCGAGCCGCGCGGCGCCCGATCCAAGCGCGAGGCCGCAGCGGAGCAGAAACAGGGCGCCAAGCAAGGCGACTGCATCGATTGCTCGATGTGCGTGCAAGTCTGCCCCACCGGCATCGATATCCGCAAAGGCTTGCAATACGAATGCATAGGCTGCGCCGCCTGCATCGATGCCTGCGACATGGTGATGGACAAAGTCGGCCTGCCGCGCGGCCTGATTCTCTATTCCACCGACCATGCCATGCGCAAGGGTTGGAGCCTGGCCCAGGTGCGCGCGCGCGTTTTGCGGCCGCGCGTGCTCATCTACACCGGATTGCTGGTGTTGATTGTCACCGCCTTCTTTACCTCTCTGGCACTGCGCACGCCGCTGAAACTCGACGTCATCCGCGATCGCGGCAGCATGGGCCGCGAGGTGGAGGACGGCATGATCGAAAACGTCTATCGCCTGCAGATCATGAATACCGCCGAAAAGCAGCGTCGCCTGCGCATCGTCGTGCACGGCATCGACGGTATCCGCCAGGCCACGCCGGACACGATCGACATCGACGGTACGACTTCGCAAGCGGTTCCGGTACGGGTCAGGGT
>DASVYZ010000352.1:0-3094 GCA_036391935.1 Burkholderiaceae bacterium
GGGAACAGCGGGTGGAGAGCGGCATGCACAGGAAGCGGAACGCAGAGCGCGACCCTGCTTTGCCCATACTCAAGCGCGGGCGGGTTGCGCTGGACTTGCATGGCTTGCTACGCTTCTTCATCGCGTTGAGCGACAGCCTGCGCGACTACCAACGCCGCGCGGGTCCGCATTTGGCGTTGTGCCCGCTCAATCTCGGAGTCGAAGCCGATGGCGCCGTGGCTCTGGAGCACGATGCCGAAGCGCCGGTAGCCTACATGTCGCCGGAACAGACCGGGCGCATGAACCGCCAGGTCGACCACCGCAGCGACTATTACTCGCTCGGCACACTGTTCTATGAAATGCTGACCGGCCAGCCGCCGTTCGAATCGGAAAACGCAATGGATGTGATTTACGGCCACATCGCGCGTCAGCCGCTGGCGCCGAACGCAATCAATCCGGAGTTGCCCCAGATCCTGTGCGACATCGTGCTGAAGCTCCTGGCCAAGAATGCCGAAGACCGCTATCAAAGCCTGGAAGGTTTGTCTTCCGATTTGTGCCGTTGCATGGATGGACTGTCCGGCGGCGCCAACGAGCGTTTCCGCCTCGGGCGCGACGATATCTCGGACCGGCTGCAGATGCCGCAAAAGCTGTACGGCCGCGAGGAAGAAGCGGCGCAACTGCTGCGCATCTTCGATCGCGTTGCCGACGGCGGCGCCGAACTGCTGCTCGTCACGGGCTATTCGGGCATAGGCAAATCGGCCCTGGTGCACGAATTGCACAAGCCGGTCGCGACGCGCCACGGCTATTTCATCAGCGGCAAGTTCGATCAGTTCAAGCGTAATGTTCCCTACTCGGCAATCAACCGGGCGTTCGGCGATTTGATACGCCAGATATTGACGGAGAGCGAAAGCCGCATCGCCGCCTGGCGCGACAAGCTGCAAAAAGCCCTCGGCGCCAATGCGCAATTGATCGTCGAAGCGATCCCCGAGCTTGAATACGTCATCGGCAAGCAGCCGCCGGTGCCGGCGGCGAGCGGCGCGCGCACCTACAGCTACGTAATGCAGAGCTTCGTCAACGTGTTCGCCAAGACCGAGCATCCGCTGGTGCTGTTCCTGGACGACTTGCATTGGGCCGACGCGGCCTCGCTCAAGCTGATCGACGTGCTGATGCGCAGCCTCGACGAGCCTTGCCTCCTGATGGTGGGCGCCTACCGCAACAATGAAGTCGATGCGGCGCATCCGCTGCTGGTTGCGATAGGCGGCATACGCACGGCGGCGCCGGTGACCACGATAGAAGTCAAGGCGCTGCCCGGGGAGAGCATTGTCGAACTGCTGGCCGACACCTTGCACGCCTCGCACAGCGCCGTGAGTTCGCTGGCCATGCTGATCCACCGCAAGACGGCGGGCAATCCTTTTTTCGTCGGGCAATTCCTGATGAGCCTGTATCGCGACCGGCTGCTGCAATTCCAGGCCGGGCGCTGGCAATGGAGCGTGGAGCATATCGAGGCGCTCGGCATCACCGACAACGTGGTCGACCTTTTGATGAAGGAACTGCGCCGCCTGCCCGAAGCGACGCGTCATTTGTTGACGCTGGCTTCCTGCATCGGCAACCGCTTCGAGCTTGCCACGCTGGTCACCGTGAGCGAGACGGCGGAGGATGAGACGGAAGCCGGTTTGCGCCTGGCTGTCGATGCCGGCCTGATCCGCGACTCCGGCGTGCAGACCTACCAGTTCCTGCACGACCGCGTGCAGCAGGCAGCATACGAAGGCATTCCCGCAGGCGAGAAACAAGCCGTGCACTTGAAGATAGGGCGCCTGCTGCTGCACGGCATGCAGTCGGAACAGACCGAGGACCGGATCTTCGACATCGTGCACCAGATGAATGAAGGGCGCGCGCTGATTGCGGACGGGCGGGAGCGCGAAGCGCTGGCGGTATTGAATCTGCAAGCCGCGCAGCGGGCGCGCAAGACTGCCGCTTTCGATTTGCACGAGCAATGCATAGGCATCGTGCTGGAATTCGGCGGCGCGCTCGAGTGGGCTGCGCGGCCGCACTTCATGTATGAACTCTACATGGAGATGATCTACGGCGCCTTTGCGCGCGGCGACTATAAAGAGATGGAACGCCTGTGCCGCGTGGTATGCGACAGCACGGCTGACCCGGAGCAAGCCATCGCCGCCAAGGAAATGCTGATCCGCTGCTACGCCGCGTCCTACGAACCCCACCATATGCTGCGGACCGGCATCGAGGCGTTGGCGCTGGCCGGCGTGACGGTGCCGCCGAAACTCGGGCGGCGCCATATCTGGCTCGCGCGCTTGCGCCTGGCCCTGGCCATGCACGGCAGGAACCCTCTGGATCTGGTCGACCTGCCGCCGGTGGAGGATGCGCGTTATCGGCTCGAACTGCAGGCGAGCAGCCTGTTTCTGGCTTACGGCTTCACTTATCTGGCCGATTCCAACGTCGTGCTGTGGGTGGCGATCGAAATGATCAGGAAGGCCGTGCGTTACGGCATGTCGGCCAATTGCACCTATGCGCTTTTGGTCTGGGGACGCACGCTGGCGGGCAAGTTCGGCAAGCCGGAACAGGGTTACAGCTTCGGCAAGGCCGCAGCCGAGCTGGCCGCCAGGAACGGCATACTGGGCGCGGTGGGCATTTTCCACGGCGTCATCCGGCATCGCAAGGAGCACTTGCGCCTGGCCTTGCAACCCTTGATGGATACCTACGTCAAGGCCATGGAAACCGGCGACCGCGCCGGCGCCATGGTGGCGCTGCAGTTTTCCGACGCCGTGCGTTTCCAGTCCGGCGGCAAGGTCGACGATGCGCTGGCCCAGATCAAGAAAGGCATTGGTATCTACCGCAAGATGAATTACTCGGCGCTCTTGGGCGTGATGATCCCCTGGGCCATGCTGTTCGCGCGGCTGGTGGGCGAGCCGGTGGACCAGTTGGGCGGCGGCAAGAGCGAAGACGACTACGCCGCCGAACGCAAGGCCGCCGACGATCCCTGGGGCGTGTTTTACGTGCGCTCGATCCAGTGCGTTTCCGAGTATTACTTCGGCAATTACTCGCGCGCCGTAGCGCATGCCGACGCGGCGATGGATTTGCCCGGTTTCGACTTCGG
>DASVYZ010000353.1:0-3022 GCA_036391935.1 Burkholderiaceae bacterium
CCCACGAATAGCATGATCGCCTTACCTTGTCAGACGATATTCCGGGTCATGCGCATTATGATGCATCGCCCAAGGCCGCGAGCAACTCAGCCTGGTGCTCCGCAATCAGCGCATCCGTCAACTCCTGCAAATCCCCATCCATGATGAAGTCCAGCTTGTACAAGGTCAGATTGATGCGGTGGTCCGTCATGCGTCCCTGCGGAAAATTGTAGGTGCGGATGCGTTCGCTGCGGTCGCCCGAGCCGATCAGGGACTTGCGCGTGGCGGCTTCCTTGGCTTGTATCTCGCGCAGTTGCACATCCTTGATGCGGGCAGCCAGCACTTTCATGGCTTGCGCCTTGTTCTTGTGCTGGCTGCGGTCGTCCTGGCATTCGACCACGATGCCGGTCGGCAGGTGGGTGATGCGCACGGCCGAGTCGGTCTTGTTGATGTGTTGGCCGCCGGCACCCGATGCGCGGAAGGTGTCGATGCGCAGATCGGCCGGATTGATGTTCACGTCCTCGACTTCGTCGGCTTCCGGCATCACGGCCACGGTGCAGGCCGAGGTGTGGATGCGGCCCTGCGTTTCGGTGGCCGGCACGCGCTGCACGCGGTGCCCGCCCGATTCGAACTTCAGGCGCGAATAGGCGCCGAAGCCGGCTACGCGTACGATCACCTCCTTGTAGCCGCCCAATTCGGACGGCGATTCGGAAATCATCTCGACTTGCCAGCGGTTGCGTTCGGCATAGCGCATGTACATGCGCAGCAGGTCGCCGGCGAACAGGGCCGCTTCGTCGCCGCCGGTGCCGGCGCGGATTTCGAGGAAGATGTTGCGCTCGTCGTTGGGGTCTTTCGGCAGCAGCATCTTTTGCAGGTCGAGTTCGAGCTGTTCCATCCGTGCCTTGGCGGATTGGATCTCCTCCTGGGCGAATTCCTTCATGTCCGGGTCGGAGAGCATGTCTTGCGCGGTTTGCACATCCCTGGTGGCCTGCGTATAGGCGCCATACAGTTCGACCAGCGGTCCCAACTCGGCATGCTCGCGGTTGAGCTTGCGGTAGCTGTCCATATTTGCTGTTGCTTCCGGCTGCAGCAGCAGATGGTTGACTTCGTCCAGCCTTTCGGTGAGCTGGTCGAGCTTGGCGAGCATTGATGGTTTCATGTTACGTTGTCTTGTAATGAATGGGAGCGGCTCCACAATGAAGCAAAAAGCGGGAGCGATTGCGCGTGATGGCGCGGCGGCAAACCGGGCAGCTAGCGCTTGGTGCGGAACAGTTGCGGCAGCAGGGTAGCCAGGCGGGCGCGTTCGTCGCCCTGGGCCTGATGCAGGGCTTGTTGCGGGCCGTGCAGGAATTTGGCGGTCAATCCGCGCGAGAGGGCTTCCAGCACCGCATCGATGTCTTCGCCTTTTGCCAGCAGCTTGCGTGCACGTTCCAGTTCGGCCAGGCGCATCGATTCGCCCGAGTCCTGCAAGGTCTGGATCAGCGGCACGACCGAGCGCGAATCGATCCAGTGCATGAACGACTGCACGCGTGTTTCAATGATGGCTTCGGCTTGCGCAACCGCAGCCTGGCGGTTTTCCACGCCAGATTGCACCACCTTGCCGAGGTCGTCCACCGTGTAGAGAAAGACGTCGTCCAGCCGTGCGACTTCGGCTTCGATATCGCGCGGCACGGCCAGATCGACCATGAACATGGGCTTGTGGCGGCGCGCCTTGATGGCAGACTCGACCAGGCCGAGGCCGATGATGGGCAGCGACGATGCCGTGCACGACACTACGATATCGAACGAAGACAGCAGGTGCGGCAACTCGGCCAGACGGATGGCTTTGCCGTTGAAGCGTTTGGCCAGCGCTTCGCCGCGTTCCAGTGTGCGGTTGGCGATGGTCAGCGATTTCGGGGTTTGCGCCGCGAAGTGGGTGGCGCACAGTTCGATCATTTCGCCGGCGCCGATGAAGAGAACGTGCTGGCCCGAGAGCTTGTCGAAGATGCGTTGCGACAGGCGTACCGCGGCGGCGGCCATCGAGACACTATGCGCGCCGATTTCGGTGGTGCTGCGCACTTCTTTCGCTACGGCGAAGGTGCGCTGGAACATCTGGTGCAGGCAGGTGCCGAGCCCGCCGGCTGCTTCGGCCTGGCGCACGGCTTCCTTCATCTGGCCCAGTATCTGCGCTTCTCCCAGCACCATGGAATCGAGCCCGGAAGCGACGCGGAAGGCGTGGCGCACGGCGTCGATCTGCGGCAGCGTGTAGAGATGCGGGCGCAGTTCGGCATAGGGCAGGCTGTGATAGTCGGCCAGGAAATGCGCCGTGGCGTCGATGGCATCGCTTACGCTGCTGCCTGCCATGCCGGCCTCATGCGGCTCGGTATTGGCGGCATACAATTCGGTGCGGTTGCAGGTCGAGAGGATGGCCGTTTCATGGTCTGCTGCCATGTTGCCGCGTGCGAACCAGGCGCGCGCCGACGCCACTGCCTCGCTGATCTGGTCAGCCGGAAAGGCAACCTTCTCGCGCAGCGACAGCGGCGCGGTGGTGTGGTTGAGGCCGACGGCAAGCAGTTGCATGGACTTTGGAAGACTGGGGATGCCGCTATTATAGTCCGTAGGCAAGAGCCATGCCTTGACGGACATCAATTGTCGTCATGCAAAATTAATAATACATCATAACCTTTTCCGTATATTCCCTCCTGCCTCGCGTGGTTCTATAGGGGAAAAGCCGCAGGCGTGCGACGCTCGGCGCCTCCTTTCTACAATCTACTCGGCAGAACCGCCGGCGCCGTTGTGGTACACCGGCAACGCCAGCGTAAAAGTCGTGCCCGAATTGACCACGCTGGAGAAATTGATCGTACCCAGGTGGCGCTCGACCACGGTTTTGACGAATACCAAGCCCAGACCGATGCCGTCGTGGCGCGCGCGATCGACTTGCGTCAGGCGCTGGAAGCGGCGGAACAGGCGTGATTGGTCGGCCTCCGGGATGCCGGCGCCCTGATCGATCACGTGGCACAGGATCTGGTCGCTGGCGGTGGCAAGGCGCAGCACGCAGCGTATC
>DASVYZ010000354.1:0-1768 GCA_036391935.1 Burkholderiaceae bacterium
TCCATCAGGCGACGCAGGTCTCCGTCGGTGAAGATGCCGACGGCGTGAAACTGCGCATCGACCACGGCCGTCATGGCCATGCCCTTCTTTGTGATTTCAAGCAGGGCGCCCGACAGCGGCGTATCGGCCGTCACCGCGGGAATCGCATCGTCCTTGCGCATCACGTCGCGCACATGGGTCAGCAGGCGCCGGCCCAGCGCGCCGCCCGGATGCGAGCGGGCGAAATCGTCCTCCTTGAAGCCGCGCGCATCGAGCGCGGCAACCGCCAGCGCATCGCCCATGGCCAGCGTCGCCGTGGTCGAGGTGGTCGGCGCGAGGTTCATCGGGCAGGCTTCCTTGTCCACACTCACGTCGAGATGGACTTCGGCCAGTTGCGCCAGGTTCGAATTCGGGTTGCCGCTCATGGCGATCAGTTTGGCACCCATGCGCTTGACGATGGGTACGATGGTCAGCAATTCGCCGGTTTCGCCGGAGTTGGAGATGGCGATGAATACATCGTGCTCGGTCACCATGCCGAGGTCGCCGTGGGCGGCTTCGGCAGGGTGGACGAAAAAGGCCGGTGTTCCGGTCGATGCCAGGGTGGCGGCAATCTTGCGTCCGATGTGGCCGGACTTTCCTATGCCCGAGACGACCACGCGGCCGTCGCATTGCAGCAACAACTCCACGGCACGCGCAAAAGCGTGCGAGCCATCGGCGGCGAGCCGGTTCTTTATCGCTAGAATGGCATCGGCTTCGATCTGCAGCGTGTCGAGCGCGAGTTCAAGCGCGCGCGTCGCTGCGTTATCATCGAAAGCGCTAGGCGTGATTTTTGCATGGGGTACACTCATGCCCAGAGTATAAACGAATTCGCCGAGCAGGAATTTTCCATAAGCAAAAAACCTGCCAGATATTTTGGAAGATTTATTCGGTTGAATTTGCCGCCGAAATAGATAGTAAAAAAACCATGTTTTCACCTCTGGAACTGGCGCTCCTCCTGCTCGCAGCCGCGGTCGCGGGCGTCGTGGTTTTCCGCATGATGCACCTGCCTCCCATGCTGGGCTATCTCGTGGTCGGCATCCTGATCGGCCCGCACGGCTTCGGCATGGCCGACGACAATGAAACCACGCACACGCTGGCCGAATTCGGCGTGGTGTTCCTGATGTTTTCCATCGGGCTCGAATTCTCGCTGCCCAAGCTGTCTTCCATGCGCAAGACCGTGTTCGGGCTCGGCTTGGCGCAAGTGCTGGTGACCCTGATCGTGACCATGGCCTTCGGCTGGGTGCTGGCTTACGCCTTGCCCAATATCGCCGACATCAGCTGGAAGGCGGCGTTTGCGCTGGGTGGCGCGCTGGCCATGTCGTCCACCGCCATCGTCTCCAAGCTGTTGACCGAGCGGCTCGAATTGGAGAGCGAGCATGGCCGGCGCATCATGGGCATCCTGCTGTTCCAGGACTTGGCGCTGGTGCCGCTGTTGATCGTGGTGCCGGCCATGGCGCAGCCCAAGGCCGGTTTGGCGGCCGAGCTGGCCTGGGCCGCCTTGAAAGCCATCATCGTGCTGGTGCTCTTGCTCTTCATCGGGCAAAAGGTCATGCGCGGCTGGTTCAATATCGTGGTGCGGCGCCGTTCGCAGGAATTGTTCATGCTGAATCTGCTGCTGGTCACGCTGGGGGCGGCCTGGATCACCGAGTGCGCCGGCCTGTCGCTTGCGCTGGGTGCCTTTGTCGCCGGCATGCTGATTTCCGAAACCGAATACAAGCACCAGGTGGAAGAAGACATCAAGCCCTTCCGC
>DASVYZ010000355.1:0-3403 GCA_036391935.1 Burkholderiaceae bacterium
AAGGGCCGCACGGCGGCCTACGACGGCGCCATTGCAACCTATAACCAGGCGCTCAACGATGCGCTGCACGACGTGGCCGATCAGGTGCAATCGGCACGCTACGCCAAGATGCAAAGCGACAACCAGCACGTCGCCACCGCCGCGGCCGAAGCGAACCTGAAACTGGCACGCCAGCGCGAACAGGTCGGCACGATCAACATGCTGCAGGTGCTGGGCACGGAATCGGCCTGGCTCACGCAGCGCAAGGTGCAGCTCGACATCGATGCGCGTCGCGCCGATTTGCGCGTCTCGCTGATCAAGGCCCTGGGCGGCGGCTTCGATGCCGATGCCGCCGGTCTGGCCGCACCCGCCAACTCTTCCACCAATACCAATAACGGGAAATCCGCATCATGAACGCAACCACTGCAAACACGCCGGCAGCCGGCGGCAATCGCCGCGGCTTGTTGATCGGCTTCACCATTCTGCTCATTCTTGTGCTGCTCGGTTATGGCGCGTATTGGATGATGTATCTGCGCCACTATGAATCGACCGACGATGCCTATGTTGCGGGCAACCTGGTGCAAGTCACGCCGCAAGTCGGCGGCACGGTGACGGCGATCAATGCCGACGACACCGACCTGGTGCAAGCGGGCAGGCCCCTGGTCGAGCTCGACCGCGCCGACGCCAAGGTGGCGCTGGACCAGGCCGAAGCACAACTGGCGCAGACGGTGCGCGAAGTGCGCACCTACTACGTCAACAACAGCACGCTCGAAGCCAACGTCAAGCTGCGCAGCGACGAAGTCGAACGCGCGACGTCGGACTTGAAGCGGCGCCAGGAATTGGCCGGCACCGGCGCGGTCTCGAAGGAAGAGATCGAGCATGCCAAGGCGGCCTTGCAATCGGCGCAATCGGCGCTCGAAGCCGCGCGCGAGCAATTGAATGCCAACCGCGTGCTGACCGACCGCACCAACGTGGCCAACCACCCGAACGTGAAGCGCGCCGCCGCCAACGTGCAGGCGGCTTACCTCGCGTATTCGCGCGCATCCTTGCCCGCTCCTGTCACGGGCTACGTTGCTCGCCGCTCGGTGCAGGTGGGTCAGCGCATCGCCCCCGGCACGCCGCTATTGTCTATCGTGCCGCTGAACGCACTGTGGATCGATGCCAACTTCAAGGAAGTGCAATTGGCGCACATGCGCATCGGCCAGCCTGTGGAAGTGCGCTCCGACATCTACGGCTCCGACGTGACTTTCCATGGCAAGGTGCTCGGTCTGTCGGCCGGCACGGGCGCGGCGTTTGCACTGCTGCCTTCGCAAAATGCTTCCGGCAACTGGATCAAGATCGTGCAGCGCGTGCCGGTGCGGATCGCGCTCGATCCCAAGGAACTGGAAGCGCACCCGCTGCGCATCGGCCTCTCGATGCAGATCAAGGTAGACGTGGCCAACGACACGGGTACCTCGCTGACGCAAAACGGCCCGGGGCGCGATACGCCAGCCTATGAAACCAAGGTGTTCGACCAGGCCGACCGCGATGCTGCCGCCGTGATTTCGCGTATCGTCGCGGAAAACAGTGCCAGGGGCGACAGCAACAAGGGCGAAGCAAAGTAACCCTCATCCATTGAACATACTCCAATCATGAGCGATTCCAATACCGCGCCGCCCAAGCCTTTGCCGCCCGCGCCGCCGCCACCGCTGCAAGGCGGGGCGCTGGTGCTCGGCACGATAGCGCTCTCGCTGGCGGTGTTCATGAACGTGCTCGACTCGTCGATTGCCAACGTATCGATCCCGGCGATCTCGGGTGACCTGGGCGTCTCGACGCAGCAGGGCACCTGGGTCATCACCTCTTTCGCGGTGGCCAATGCGATTTCGGTACCCTTGACCGGCTGGCTCACCATGCGCGTAGGCCAGGTGCGGCTCTTCGTCAGCTCCATCATCCTGTTCGTGATTTCGTCGTGGATGTGCGGCATGGCACCCAACATCTCGATGCTGATCGCCGCACGCGTGGTCCAGGGCGCGGTGGCCGGGCCGATGATCCCGCTGTCGCAGGCACTGATCCTGGGCAGTTATCCGCCGGCCAAGAGCGGCATGGCGCTGGCATTCTGGGGCATGACCACGCTGGTGGCCCCCATCATGGGGCCGTTGCTGGGCGGCTGGATTTCGGATAATTACACCTGGCCCTGGATCTTTTATATCAATATTCCCATCGGCATCTTCGCCGCCTGGGCCACCTGGGGCATCTACCACAAGCGCGAATCGGCCATCATCAGGCGGCCTATCGACAAGGTGGGGCTGGCGCTGATCGTGTTGTGGGTCGGCTCGCTGCAATTGATGCTGGACAAGGGCAAGGAACTCGACTGGTTCAATTCGAGCGTGATCGTGATCCTGGCCGGGCTGGCCATCGTGGGCTTCATCTATTTTGTGATCTGGGAACTGGGCGACAAGCATCCCGTGGTCGATCTTTCGCTGTTCAAGGGGCGCAATTTCTCCGGCGGCGTCGTGGCGATTTCGGTGGCTTACGGCCTGTTCTTCGGCAACCTGGTGATCTTGCCGCTGTGGCTGCAGACCACGCTGGGCTATACCGCGACCGAGGCGGGCAAGGTGATGGCGCCGGTGGGCATCCTGGCCGTGATCCTGTCGCCCATCGTCGGCAAGCTCTTGCCCAGGATCGATGCGCGCCTGGTGGCGACTTCGGCTTTCCTGATCTTCGCGCTGGTGTTCTATCTGCGCTCGCGTTTCACCGTCGAGGTCGACGTGCCGACCTTGATGGTGCCGACCGTGATCCAGGGTGCGGCGATGGCGATGTTCTTCATCCCGCTGACCTCCATCATTCTATCGGGCTTGCCGCCGGACCGGATTCCCGCTGCGGCCGGCTTGTCGAACTTCGTGCGCATCATGTGCGGCGGCATCGGCACCTCGGTAGCCTCGACGATCTGGGAAAACCGCACTACGCTGCATCATGCACAAATGGCCGAGCACAGCGGTGTGCTCAATCCGGCGTTCGGCCAGGCGGTGCAAAGCCTTGGCAGCCGCGGGTTGCCTGAGCAGGGTGCCTGGGCCGTGATTGACCGAACCATGAGCGTGCAATCGGCGACTTCGGCGGCCACCGACATCTTCTGGATATCGGCGGTACTGTTCATCGCCTTGATTACGCTGTTGTGGATGACCAAGCCGGTCAGGTCGTCAATGCCGATCGATGCCGGTGGCGCGCACTAGGCGAGCGTTTATTCCGCGTCTGCCGCCAGCAATACGTTGCAGCGGATTTTCTCGACCAGTATGCTGTCGTTCGCGCCGCGCCACCAGCGCAGCGCGAGCGGTTTGCTGCGCGCATGGCCGACGATGACGAGCTCGATGCCGAGCTTGGTGACGAGGTCGGTGATGACGGCCACCGGTTCGCCGGCGCAAACATGGTCGACCACGTTCAAGCCGGC
>DASVYZ010000356.1:0-1829 GCA_036391935.1 Burkholderiaceae bacterium
TTAGACGATTTATCAAACAGTTCGGAAGCCCTACCATGCACCTACCCCGGACAACGTCCGTTCCGAAAAAACACTAGAAAGGAATCGTCATGCATCTTCGCCAATTCGGCCGCCAGTTCGGCATCGCCGTATCCGCCCTGCTCTTCGCCCTCGCGCTGCCCTCCGCCCAGGCTGCCCAGCAGTTGCAGGTGCAGGTCTACAATCCCGGCGAGAAAGCCATTTTCCCGGTGACGTCCCTGATCGTCAGCGGCGAGCGGGATGCGATCCTGGTGGACGCGCAATTCCAGCGCAACGATGCTCTCGCATTGGTGCAGAAGATCAAGGAAAGCGGCAAGAACTTGAGCACCGTGTATGTCAGCCACAGCGACCCGGACTACTATTTCGGGCTGGATGTGATCCAGGCGGCGTTTCCCGCCGCGAAGATCGTCGCGACGCCGCAAACCGTCGCCGCCATCAAGGCCAATATGGACGGCAAGCTGGCGTATTGGGGCCCCATCCTGAAGGACAATGCGCCGCACAATCTGGTGTTGCCGCAGGCGCTGCAAGGCGATCGTCTCACGCTGGAGGGGAAAGCCATCGAGATCGAGGGACTGAAAGGCCCGAGCCCGGAGCGCAGCTACCTGTGGATTCCGTCGCTGAAGACCGTGGCCGGCGGCGTGGTGGTGGGCAGCGGCATCCATATCTGGGTGGCCGACACGCAAACCGCGCAATCGCGCAAGGATTGGCAAACCACGCTCGCCGATATTGCCAGGTTGAAGCCGGCAGTTGTCGTTCCCGGCCATTTCCTCGGGGACGCGCCCAAGGGCCTCGGTGCGGTAACGTACACCTCGGATTACCTGAAGGCGTTCGACGCGGAAGCGGCCAAGGCCAAGGATTCGGCCGAACTGGTGAATGCGATGAAGGCGCGCTACCCGCAAGCCGGCCAGGCCGCCTCGCTGGAGTTGAGCGCCAAGGTCATCAAGGGCGAAATGAAGTGGCCGCAATAACATTGGCTGACGCCGCGAAAACGGGAACAGCAAGGAAAGGAGCGATCATGAGCACGCTACACTATGTCTTCGATCCGTTGTGCGGCTGGTGCTACGGCGCGGCGCCGCTGATTTCCGCCGCGCGCGGCGTCGCCGGCCTGGATATCGCCCTCCACGCCGGCGGCATGATGGCCGGCCCCAACCGCCAGCCCGTCACGCCCCAACTGCGCGATTATGTGATGCGGCACGACAGACGCATCGCGCAATTGACCGGGCAGCCTTTTGGAGAAGCCTACTTCGAGGGGCTGCTGCGCGACACGACCGCAGTCATGGATTCCGCACCGCCATGCACCGCTATCCTGGCCGCGGAAGCGTTGGCCGGGCGCGGACTGGACATGCTGCATCGCGTCCAGCACGCGCATTATGTGGAAGGCCGGCGCATTGCCGACGCGGGCGTACTGGCCGAGCTGGCGCGGGAACTTGGGCTGCACCCCGCGGCCTTCGAGGCAATCCATGCTCGCCTCGAAGGCGCGGCGACCGAGCGGCACTTCGTGGAGAGCCGCAACTGGCTGGCTCGTAACGGTGGGGATGGCTTTCCGACTATCGTGCTGGAGCAAGCCGATGGGGCCTTGGATAGGCTGGATATCGGCGATTGGCTAAGCTGCCCGGCAGAGTGGGCGGATTATCTGCGCCAGCGGATTTCCGGCCAAGCTGATTCTGTGCAATCCCGCAGCGACTCGGTTTGCAGCGCCGGCCGTTGTGATATCTGAGCGTTATCATTCGATTCTGCCCGCCATCCGTGCACCGCATGTCAAACACCAACGGCATGCGCGTTGTATAGCCATTCCGCATTGACGGCACCGC
>DASVYZ010000357.1:0-2861 GCA_036391935.1 Burkholderiaceae bacterium
GTTCGCGGCGGATCAATTCGGCGCCGAAGGCGCTGCCGCCGGGCGAGTCCACGCGTAGCACGATGGCCTTGACGCGGTCGTCTTCACGCGCGGTGCGGATCATGGCCGCAGTCGACAGGCCGCCGATCGAGCCGGGGCCGGCCGTGCCGTCGCTGATTTCGCCGGAGGCGATGATCACGGCCACCGCGTCGCCGACCAGTTGCGGCTTCTGCCGTGCCAGGTAGTCCTCGAAGTTGATCTGGCGGAAGCTGTGGATTTTTTCGTCAAGCACGCCGCGCGAGAGCATCATCTGGCGCAATTCGTCGCGCGTGGCCAGGCCGTCGACGAACTTGGCGTCGACCGCAACCTTGGCCAGGTCGCCATGCGCGGCCGTAAGCAGTTGCGGCAGGTTGTCGATCATGCTCATGATGCTGCCCTCGGGCAGCTTGCGCGCCTTTTCCACGGCATCGGTGTAGTTCTTCCACATGCCGTTATAAAGATAGGTCTCGGCTTCGGTGGCCGCCGGCGAAGGTTCGTTGGCGATGAAGGGTTCGGCAAAGCTCTTGTAGGTGCCGACACGCATCAGGTTGACCGTGATGCCGAGCTTGTCCAGCACATCATGATAGTAGTTGCGGTGCCCGCCGAAGCCTTCGAGCTCGACATTGCCCATCGGGTGCATCAGCACTTCGTTGGCATGCGCGGCAATGAAATATTGGCGTTGGCTATAGCTCGAACCCCAGGCCACGACGCGCTTGCCGGTGGTCTTGAAACGGTCGATGGCATCGGCCACTTCGCGCAACAAGGGCAGGCCGGCGCCTTCGAAATCGTCCATCAGGAGCACGATGGAAGAAATCTTCGGGTCCTTGGCCGCCGCATCGATCACTTGCAGGATGTCGCGCAACTGCACGTCTTGCTTGACTTCGCCACCGCGCAATTGCGAAGACAAGGCTTCGCGCACGTTGCCCGTGGTTTGTTCGACCAGGCTGCCTTTCAGGTCGAGCACCAGCACGGTCTTGTCTTCGATGCGCTTGTTGCCTGCCGTGAAGCCGACCACGAGGACGATGAGGATTGCCAGGAAGATCAGGTTGAGCACGGCACGGCGGGTGCCGTCGATAAAACGCCAGATGAAGCCGAAGAAGCGGCGCAAGGCGGACGGGGACGATTGCTGGGTGGAAGCCATTGATGCTCCAGAGGGATAATTAAATAATTGCAACAATTATAGTGCAGCTGGACCTTAGCCGGACTGTACCGCACCGCGGCTGACGCTTTCTCCATCCGTGGCGCGCAAGGTCCAGAACGAAAACGAGGAAATGGCGGTCAGGGCGCCCATGGTGACGAAGGCATGATGCAGGGCGCCGATCACCGCTGCCTGGTCGGTTTGCGGCAGATTGCCCAGGTACCAGCCGGCGACGAGGGTGCCGCAAGCCAGGCCGAAACTCATCGACATCTGCTGCAGCGAACTGGCAATGGTGGATGCCATGCTCGAATCGGGCGCGTCGATGTCGGCATAGGCCATGGAATTCATGCTGGAGAATTGCAGCGAATTGAAAAAGCCCATGACGAAGGACAGCAGATTGATCAGCACGATGGGCGTGCCAGGTTCGACCAGGGCGAAGCCGCTGATCGTGATGCCTATCATCACCGTATTGACGACCAGGATCCGGCGGTAGCCGAAGCGCTTCAACAGCCGCGCCGACAGGAATTTCATGCCCATGGCGGCCAGGGCCGAGGGCATCATCATCAAGCCGGATTGCCAGGCCGGCATGCCCAGGCCGAGCTGGTATAGCAGCGGCAGCAGGAAGGGCAGTCCGCCTATCCCCAGCCGGGTGATGAAGCCGCCCATCACCGATACGCGGAAGGTTCGTACGCCGAACAGCGATAGGCGCAGCAGCGGATGGCTGGCCTGGCTCGCATGCGCGCCGTAGCCGCCCAGCAGGGCCAGTGAAAGCAGGAACAACACCGTGCCGGAGGTGACGTCGAGATGATGCTCGCCGAAGATTTCCAGCAGCCAGGATAATAGCGCCGCGCCGCTGCCGAACAGGATCAGCCCGATCACGTCGAGCGGGCGCGCATCGTCGCCGTGGTAATCCGGCATATGGCGCCGGATCAGGTAGAGCGCAGCCAGGCCGACCGGCACGTTGACGAAAAAGATTTCGCGCCATGACAGCCAGTGCACGATGATCCCGCCCACCGTGGGCCCGAGCAGCGGACCGATCAGGGCCGGAATGATGACGAAATTCATCGCCGCCAGCAGCTCCGCCTTGGGGAAGGTGCGCACGATGGTCAGGCGGCCGACCGGCATCATCATCGCCGCGCCTATGCCTTGCAGGATGCGTGCGGCCACCAGCATGGGCGAATTGAGCGAGAGTCCGCACAGGATGGAGGCGGACGTGAAGATCATGACGGCGGTGGAAAACACGCGCCGCGTGCCGTAGCGGTCCGCCATCCAGCCCGAGACCGGAATGCAGACCGCCAGGCTCAGGATATAGCTCGTCACCACGGCCTTCAGGCTCAGGGGCGTGACGTGCAGGCTGGCAGCCATGCTGGGCACGGCGGTATTGACGATGGTGGAGTCGAGCTGCTCCATGAACAGGGCCGTGGCGACGACCCAGGGCAGATAGCGTTTGACGGTGGCGCTGGCTTGGTCGGACATGCTTGGTGGAAAGGGCGGGAGACGTTTATTTTAGAAGATGTGCGCTATCCATGCCCGGCCCCAAAAACGGCCGGAAAAAAGGCCGGGGAGGGGCCCCGGCCGTTTTTTTGTTGTGCGCCCAGCATGGGCGCAATCTAGGAGGTGGAAGTCCTCTCGTAAGCTGACCACAGCGAACGAAGCGAAGCGCAACTGCGGAAGGGTGACCAACCGTGGGAAGGAAGCGTGGAAC
>DASVYZ010000358.1:0-6175 GCA_036391935.1 Burkholderiaceae bacterium
GGCGAACCGCACAGGTGCTTCACGATATGCAAGGCATAAGGCGAAGCCACGCGTTCGATGAAATGGACGAAGTTCATCGGCGAATCTTCATTGGAACCGTCGGAAATCGTCCTGATTACGGCGAACGGCACGCCGAATTCAAAACACACCTGGGCCACGGCTGCACCTTCCATTTCGACGGCCAGCAAGCCGGGCAGGGTATGGTCCAGGGCAGCCGCCTTTTCGCGTTCATGGATGAATTGGTCGCCGCTGGCGATCAAGCCCCGGTGGATGGCCGGTTTAAAGAGCCTCAGGCTGTGCCGGTCTTCAACCGAGATCACGCTATCAAAATCCTGTTCAGCGAAGGCCTGGGCCGCTTTCCACAGCTTGTCGGTCGTGTTTTTGTCGCTGGCGAAGTGCGACTGGCCGAGCAAGGGGACTTCCAGCGGCGGAAATAGCGGGGCGGCATTCATGTCGTGCTGCACCAGGCTGTCGGCCACCACGATATCGCCGACCTTGACCGCCGGCGATATTGCCCCGGCCACGCCGGTAAACACCACGTGGGTGACCTTGAAGCGTTCGATCAGGGTCGCGACCGTGGCGGCCGCCGCTACCTTGCCGATGCGCGACAGCACGCAAACGCAATCCATGCCCCACAAACGGCCTTGCACATAGTCGCGCATGCCGGCCTTGTGGGGTTGCGCGTCGCGCATCAGTTCGATCAAACCGGCTTGTTCCTGGTGCAAGGCACTGACGATGCCTAGACGGTGGGGTTGGGCTTCCATGGCGGGTAAGGAGGGGTGGGTTTTAAATTGGTTAGTAAGATATATCTCTGATAGTAATAGTTAACGTCCCCTGTTTGCTGTGGACAAGCGCAGTAAACGATGTGCTTTCAATTATTTAGCGCAAGGACAAGTCGCGAATAACTGGTGCACGGCCTGGGTATGGAATCTGGACAAAAATCGGCTTGGGGAAAAGTTTTGGCTTTTGCACATGCTGTCAAAACGTTTTCCCAAGCTTTATCCACAACCGTTTTGTGGATTGAGGCGTGCCCCGGCGGCAAGCAACACCGCAAAAAGAAACGGGATGCATCCAGCCGCTTAATTCCAGCAGCTTAATGCCAGAGCGAATTCAACAAATCGAACACGGCGGCAATGACCGGTTCATTCCTGCGCTTGGCCAGGCAAATGAAAGATAAATTGCTGCTCAGGCTAACCCGGTCGGCAATCGCCAGGCCATGCGCATGGGCTTCGCGCAAGGCGATCGATTCGCGGATCAGGGACAGGCCCACGCCGGATTTCACCAGATCGAGCATGGAAGGCTCCTGATCGACCATGGCGACTTTGTTCGGCGTGACCTTGTATTGAGAGAAGACCTGGTTCAGCAGCCGTTGGTGCACCGATTCGGCCGGGGTCCAGATCCAGGGCAGCTTGGCCAGGGCCGACCAATCCTTTCCTGCCACGCGCGCCTTCCAGCCTTGCGGCGCCACTACGTTGTACGTGAACGACGTCAGGGTCTCGGAATGGAATTCCTTGCCCGGCGTGCCGGGCCCAGTGCCCAGGTAAAAGCCGAGGTCGAGCCGCCCGGCCTTGATTTCCTGCGCCACCCAGCCGGACATGCCATGGCGCAATTGCGTCGAGATTTGTGGATAATTTTCCACCAGCCGCTTCAGGAATTGGCCCAGGCGCGTGAATTCGGGATCGAGGATGGTGCCCAGCGCCAGCGAACCGGAGATCGTGGTGTGCAAGGCTTCGGCACCCTGGCGGAATTCGGTGAAGGCCGCTAAAACCCGCTCAGCATAAGGCAAGAGCTTGGCCCCGTCTTCGGTCAGGCTCATGCCGCCCGTGTTGCGGTTGAATAATTGCAACTCCAAGCCAGCTTGCAGCGATTTGATTTGCAGGCTGACAGCCGGCTGGGTCACATGCAGTTTTTCAGCGGCACGCGTCAAATTGCCTTCATGGGCTACGGCGACGAAGGCACGCAATTGGGTGATATCCATGTAGGTATTATAAGAATATCTTATGCTGATCTTCATAATAACTCATTGGATAGCGGAGGGTGCGAGGCGTAAGCTTGCAATTCAGTACGAATTGCCAAAGGAAACCTTATGAGTAGCAGCAGGATTTTGCATTACATCGATGGCACCGTGACAGCCGGTGCCAGCAAGCGCAGCCAGCCAGTGTTCAACCCGGCAGTGGGCAGGCCTTCCGGCGAAGTGGTGCTGGCTGAAGTGCAGGATGTGCATGCCGCCGTGGCCGCCGCTGCTGCTGCCGCGCCTGCCTGGGCCGATACTGCGCCTCTGAAGCGCGCGCGCATCCTGTTCAAGTTCAAGGATTTGATGGAACAGCACCATGACGATCTGGCGCGCGCCATCACAGCCGAGCATGGCAAGGTGTTTTCCGATGCCAAGGGGGAAGTCGTGCGCGGCCTCGAAGTGGTGGAATTCGCGTGCGGTGCGACGCAATTGCTGAAGACGCAGTTCACCGACAATATCGGCGGCGGTATCGATAACTGGCAATTGCGCCAGCCGCTTGGCGTTACCGCCGGCATCACGCCGTTCAATTTTCCCGTGATGGTGCCGCTGTGGATGGCGCCGTTGGCGATTGCGACGGGCAATACCTTCATCTTGAAGCCGTCCGAGCGCGATCCCTCGCCTTCGCTGATGCTGGCCGAGCTGTTTGCCAAGGCTGGTTTGCCCAGGGGCGTGTTCAACGTGGTTCAGGGAGACAAGGTGGCGGTCGATGCCTTGATCCAGCATCCCGACGTGAAGGCAATCTCGTTTGTCGGTTCCACGCCGATTGCCGAATATATTTATGCCGAGGGCGCCAAGCGCAAGGGACCGTATCCCCTGCGCGTGCAAGCCTTGGGTGGTGCGAAGAATCATCTGGTGGTCATGCCCGATGCAAACCTCGAGCAAGCCGTCGATGCCCTGATCGGGGCTGCTTACGGTTCCGCCGGCGAGCGCTGCATGGCGATTTCGGTGGCAGTGGCGGTGGGCAGCGTGGCCGACAAGCTGGTCGATGCCCTGATCCCGCGCGTGAAGGCCCTGAAAGTCAAGAATGGCATGGAAGCCGACGCCGAAATGGGCCCGGTGGTGACGGGAGCGCATCGCGACAAGATTTTGGCTTACATTGACGATGGCGTGCGTTCCGGTGCCAAGCTTCTGGTCGACGGCCGCGGTTTGCGCGTGCCCGGTCATGAAGAAGGCTTCTTCCTTGGCGGCAGCCTGTTCGATCATGTGACGACCGACATGAAGATCTACCAGGAAGAAATCTTTGGTCCCGTGCTGTGCATCGTGCGTGTGCCCGATTTTGCCTCGGCCGTCGAACTGATCAACAAGCACGAGTTCGGCAACGGCGTATCGCTGTTCACGTCGGACGGCAATACGGCGCGCGAGTTTTCGCGCCGCATCGAAGTCGGCATGGTCGGCATCAATGTGCCGATCCCTGTGCCCATGGCGTGGCATTCCTTCGGCGGCTGGAAGCGTTCGCTGTTCGGCGATACGCATGCCTATGGCGAAGAAGGCGTGCGTTTCTATACGCGCTACAAGTCGGTGATGCAGCGCTGGCCCGAATCGATAGGCAAGGGCGCCGAGTTCACCATGCCGGTGGCCAAGTAAGCGATGGCGCAATCTGCTGGCGTCTATGATTACATCATCGTCGGCGCCGGCAGCGCCGGCTGTGTGCTGGCAAACCGGCTGACGCGGGAGCACGATCATGCCGTGCTCTTGATCGAAGCCGGCGGCAAGGACGACTACCTGTGGATTCATATCCCGGTCGGCTATCTGTATTGCATCGATAATCCGCGCACCGATTGGCGCTTCCGCACCGAGGCCGACCCCGGCTTGAACGGCCGTTCCCTGATCTACCCGCGCGGCAAGGTGCTCGGCGGTTCTTCTTCGATCAACGGCATGATTTACATGCGCGGGCAGGCGCGCGATTACGATCATTGGGCCGACTTGACCGGCGACGCGAGCTGGTCATGGAAGGAAGTGTTGCCGACTTTCATCAAGAGTGAAGACCACCATGGCGGCGGCGATGCCATGCACGGCCGCGGCGGCGAGTGGCGCGTGGAGCGCCAGCGGCTGTCCTGGGAAATCCTCGATTCTTTCCGTGAAGCGGCGGCGCAGAGCGGTATCCCCAAGATCGAGGATTTCAACCGTGGCGACAATGAGGGTTGCGCCTACTTCGAAGTGAACCAGCGCGGCGGCGTGCGTTTGAATACGGCGCGTGCCTTCCTGCGCGCCGAGCGGCGGCGCGGCAAGCTCGACATCATGACCGGTTGCCAGGTGAAGAAGCTCAGGCTGGAGCGGACGGATCAGGGTGTACGGTGCGCCGGCGTGGAATTCTTCGGCGATGGACAGGAATGGGTGGCCGAAGCCAGGCGCGAGACCCTGCTCGCAGCCGGCGCCATCGGTTCGCCGCAGATCCTGCAATTGTCGGGCATCGGCCCCGGCAGATTGCTGCAAGCTCATGGCATTCCGGTCGTGCGGGATTTGCCCGGTGTCGGGGAAAACTTGCAGGATCACTTGCAATTGCGCATGGCTTTCAAGGTGCAAAACGCCAAGACCTTGAACACCATGGCCAACAGCCTGTTCGGCAAGGCGCGCATCGGGTTGGAATACTTGTTCAACCGTAGCGGTCCGATGGCCATGGCGCCGTCCCAGCTTGGCGCGTTTGCGCGCTCCGATGCCTCGCAGGCCAGCGCCAATCTCGAGTACCACGTGCAACCCTTGTCGCTGGAAAAGTTCGGCGAAACCCTGCATCCGTTTCCGGCATTCACGGCCAGTGTGTGCAATCTGCGTCCGACTTCACGTGGCCATGTGCGCATTGCTTCCGGCGATGCCTTGGCCGCGCCGAAGATCACGACCAATTATCTCGCCACGGAAGCGGACCGCAAGGTCGCGGCCGATGCCTTGCGCCTCACGCGCCGTATCGCCGCTGCACCGGCCATGCAAAAGTACCGCCCGGAGGAATTCAAGCCCGGCCCCGGTTATGAAACCCAGGAGCAGTTGGAGCAGGCGGCCGGCGACGTTGGCACGACGATTTTTCATCCCGTGGGTACTTGCAAGATGGGAACGGCGGATGATGCGCACGCCGTGGTCGACAGCCGGCTCCGCGTGCGCGGCGTGCAAGGCTTGCGCGTGGTCGATGCTTCCATCATGCCGACCATTACCTCGGGCAATACCAATTCGCCGACCGTCATGATTGCAGAGAAGGCGGCAGAATGGGTACTCGCGATGCCACATTCCTGAAACGCCATCTTGTGGCACTATTGACGCTGTTGGAGCGACAGTTACAATAGGTAGCGCTAAAGAAAGTACTGGTTCGCCCGCGGTCAGGCAATACCAACTGAATACCGCTGCACACTTGAGTCGTATTTGTACTGTATTGCCAGCTGTTGCGGACGCTGTGTACCATCGGCGACCGACATAAGAAGACGGGTGGCCGGAAAGATCCGTTCAAGCAAAATATAGGAGACTCAATGGCGGATGTCATTCTGGAGACAAGTCACCTCAGCAAGAGCTTCAAGGGCTTCACTGCGGTCAATGACGTCAGCCTCAAGGTCGAACGCGGTCATATCCATGCCTTGATCGGACCCAATGGCGCCGGCAAGACGACTTGCTTCAATCTCTTGACCAAGTTCCTGGTACCGACATCCGGAACGATCACCTTCAACGGCAAGGACATCACCGGCGCCAAGCCGGCGCAGATCGCGCGGCAAGGGGTGATCCGCTCGTTCCAGATTTCCGCCGTATTTCCCCACCTTACGGTGATGCAAAACGTACGTATCGGCTTGCAGCGCAAACTGGGTACGTCTTTCCATTTCTGGCGCAGCGAACGCAGCTTGAATGCCTTGAACGAGCGTGCCGTGGCCTTGCTCGAGGAAGTCGATCTGCGCGGCTTTGCCGATAAGGTGACGGTCGACCTGCCTTATGGCCGCAAGCGCGCTTTGGAGATCGCCACGACGCTGGCGATGGAACCGGAACTGATGCTGCTCGACGAACCGACGCAGGGCATGGGCCATGAGGATGTCAGCCGCGTGACTGACCTGATCAAGAAGGTTTCCGCCGGCCGCACCATCCTGATGGTGGAACACAATATGAATGTGGTGTCGGGCATTTGCGATCGCATCTCGGTCTTGCAGCGCGGGGCCATCCTGGCTGAAGGTACCTACAAGGAAGTCTCGAGCAATG
>DASVYZ010000359.1:0-2618 GCA_036391935.1 Burkholderiaceae bacterium
TCGAAGTCAGCGCCGACCGTACCCACTCAGTGCAGAGCGGCGACTTCGGCACGAGCAAGGCGTCGATCACGGGCGGCTTCGGCGATTACGACAAGGACGGTTACAACCTCATGTTCAACGCGGATTTCTACAAGCGCGACAACGTGATGTGGACCAACCTGCTGGGCTATACCAACCCGGCCCTGACCAAGACTTCGCCCAGCTTCGGCAGCTATTCCAGCTATTCCTGGCCCGGCAACTTCGTCGACGCGACCATCACGCCGGCCGCCGGCTGCGCCTCCAACCTGATCATCAACGGCTTGTGCAAATACAACCGCTACGAGCGCTTCCAGGCGGTGCCGGAATCCGAGCGCGACAATTTCTACGTCCAAGGCACCTTGAACATCGGCGGCGGCAACCAGGCTTTCGGCGAAGCGTTCTATTCCAAGATCAAGACCGATTACATCAGCGCCTTCCCCTATTACGGTGACGGGCTGACACCGCTGCAATGGGGCAACCCGAGCACCGGCAAGCCGCTGACCTTCAATTACCTCGGCCTGCTGGGATCGGACCCGTTCAACCCGACCGGCGACGACGGCGTGGGCTTCCGCTACCGCTTCACCGATGCGCCTTCCTACCAGAACGTCGACAGCAGCGAATACCGCGTGCTGGGCGGCCTGCGCGGCGCGTTCAAGGACTACGAGTGGGAAGCTGCCGTCGGCACCATGGCTTCCAAGACCACGACGCGCGAACAAGGCAACTTCAGCAGCAGCGGCTTCATCCAGGAAATCGGCAACTACAACAACTACAGCGTGGATTTCAACCCCAATGTCCAGCTGAACTACCAGTCCACCGACCCCAATTTCTTCAATCAGCCCAACGGTTACCACCCTGGAAAACAGAACAGCGCCGCCGTGCTGAACACGCTGTTCCCGGTATTCGGATACTCCGGCGAAAACAAGCAAACCTGGGCGGACGCCAAGATCAGCGGCCCCGTCGGGTTCGACCTGGCGGGCGGCCCGAGCCAATTCGCGCTTGGCGGCGAAGTTCGCCATGAAAGCTATACCATCAGTCCGACGGCCAATCTGGAATCAGGCGATATCGTCGGCCTGGGCATCAGCGCGGCCGACTCGGCGCGCACCACCGAATCGGCATACGCCGAGTTGAACCTGCCGATTCTGAAGACCCTGGAAGCCAACCTGGCGGTCCGTGCCGACAAGTACCCCAACCTGCCGACGCACTTCTCGCCGAAGCTGGCGCTGCGCTACGCGCCGACAGACTCGGTGCTGTTCCGCGGCACGATAGAACGCGGCTTCCGCGCGCCCAACCTGATTGAAAGCGCCAATTCGCTGAAGTTCGCCTTCGACACTGGTACGTCGGACCCGAAGCGCTGCCCGCAGGCGACGGCTTTGTCCAACGACTTGATCGCGAAGGCCAACGCGTTGCCGCCAAACGATCCGCAAGTGGCGATTCTGTATGCCCGCGCGGAATCGGTGCAGGCCAATGAATGCTCCTTCGGCCTGGCCGACGAAGTGAAGAACAACCCCAATCTGCAGCCGGAAACGTCGCGCACGGTCTCGGTGGGCATGGTGCTGGAGCCGGTCAAGGGCTTCACCAGTTCCGCCGACTATTGGAACATCAACCGCAAGAATACGATCGGCCTGGAGAGCACGGCGCAATTGCTCAGCGGCGCCCCGCTACCCGCGGGTGTGACGCTCAACCGCTCGACGCTCACTCCGGGCGCCGACCCGACGTTTACGGCGGCTGAAATCAGCCAGTACGGGGTCACGGCCGGCCCGCTGCAAAACGTCATCCGCGAAATGGAAAATATTTCCGAGCAGCGTACCAGCGGTGTGGATTTCGGTTTCAAGACCAGCAACAAGACCAGCATCGGACGCTTGAGCACGGCCATGGATGCCACTTACCTGATCGGCTACTATGACTCTTCGATCGGCGACATCCACGACAATCTGGCAGGCCAGTATGGCTATCCGCGCTATAACTTCAGCCTGACGGTGTCGCTCGATCGGGAGAATTACCTGAACTCGTTGCGCCTGAACTATATCGCCGGCACCTCGCTGCAGCAGGGGGATACGGATACGGCCTGGAACGCTGCCGCCTGCGCCTCGAACAACTTCACGCCGGACCAATGCCGGGTCAAGCGGTCGCAGACGGTCGATTATTATTTCGCCTACACCGGTATCAAGAACCTGACCATCAGCGCCAACATCTTGAACCTGTTCCAGCAGCGCGCGCCGGCCGATTTGCGCGCGTTCGGCGTGGGCGGCATCGTCCCGACCAGCCTGCAGGATGCCGAAGGCCGCATGCTGCGTTTGTCGCTCGACTATAAGTTCATGTAATCCGGCAAACCGGGCACACTGAAGTGTCAGCCGCCTGCCCGCAAGGGCAGGCGGTTTTTTTACGCCAGCCGGAATACCATGGCACCGGCCACGATAAGCGCGATGGCGATGAAGCCGCGCCGGCGCATGCGTTCCCTGAGCCAGAACATGGCGATCAGCGCGCCGAACAGGATGGCGGTTTCGCGCAAGGCGGCCACTTCGGCTATCGGGGCGCGCGTCATGGCCCATAGCACGATGCCGTAGGAACCGATGCCGCCCGCGCCGCCCAACAGGCCGGCG
>DASVYZ010000360.1:0-4900 GCA_036391935.1 Burkholderiaceae bacterium
ACGACTTCCGGTTTGCGCCGCAGCATTCGCACCAGCGCGGTCGCCGTCATCCAGCCTGCGGTGCCGCCGCCGACGATGACGATACGGCCGATTTCTTCTTCGCTTCTTGTCGAATCCATGTTGTGCCCCCGAATTGCCGCCGCTGCGATCGATTCGCATAGTATCATTACCGCGTCGCTTCTGGAAACGCTTCCATCTCCTCCCCCGCCGGGGCGCACGGTCGCATCGGGCCCGCTTTCGAGTCCTGAAGGATTGCCCCACCGCAACAGTTCGCCACAATTCGCAACACTATGGAATCGATTCCAAAAAAAGCTTTGCACTGTGCCCAAGGAGTGGTACATTCACAAAAACATCGAATGGAAACGATTCCATTCGATGTTCCAAATAGAACAGATATGCCGACAACTTGGAGACGACGTTAATGCATACGATAGACAAGAAGCGCCGGGTGGGGGGCGCTGCAAATCCAGCCTCAGTTCAATTTCCTTTAAGCCGCGTCGCATCCGCTTGCGCCTTGCTGGCCTTGTTTGCCGGCCAGGCGGGAGCGCAGCAAGCCGCTCAATCGCCAGGCGACACGACAGCCCAGGCTTCGTCGCAGACCGTGGTCGTCACCGGCATCCGACGCAGCCTGGAAGATTCGCTCTCGGTCAAGCGCAATTCCGATTCCATCGTTGAGGTCGTGTCCGAGGAAGACACCGGCAAGCTGCCCGACGCGAGCATCGCCGAAGCGCTGGCGCGCCTGCCCGGCGTGACCGGCCAGCGCGGCAGCGACGGGCGCGTGACGGAAATCTCGATCCGCGGCCTGTCGCCCGAATTCTCCGGCGCCCTGTTGAACGGCCGCGAAATGGTCAGTTCCACCGACCGCCGCACGGTCGAATACGACCAGTTCCCGTCCGAACTGATCAGCCAGGCCGTCGTCTACAAGACTCCTGATGCCACCCTGGTGGGGCAAGGCTTGTCCGGCACGGTCGATTTGCGCACACGCCGCCCGCTCGACACGCGCGGCCGGGAAATCAACGTCAATCTGCGCGCCGACAAGAATTCGCAAGGCGAATTGATCCCCGGCGTGACCAGCCCGCTCGGATCGCGCTTTTCCTTTTCTTATGTCGACCAGTTCGCCAACAACACGATCGGCGTGGCTGTCGGCTTTGCGCGGCTGGACCAGAATACAGAACTGCGCTGGACCGAGGAACCGGGCTGGGCCGATGCGATTCCCTGGGGCGTGGGCATCACCGGCGTGCCGCCGCAGGCACATCCCGGCAACGGCAGCACCAATGCGCTCTTGCCGATGTACTGGGATGCCAAGGAAAGCTCGAAGCAGAACGTGCGCGACGGCTTGATGGGCGTGTTCGAATTCAAGCCCAACCGCGACCTGCACAGCACGGTCGACATGTTCCTGTCCAAGTTCGACACGCATGAAAAGGCGGGTATGTTCAATGCCTCGATGTGGGGCGATTGGGGCGGTCCGACCACCAGCCTCAGCGACGTCGGCCTGACCCAGATCGGACAGAACACCTTTGCCACCAGCGCAACGGCGAACGGCTTGCCATACAACGTCGGCGATTCCGACGACCGCCGCACGGACACCACCACCGCGATCGGCTGGAACACCGAGTTCAAGATGGCCGACAAGTGGACCGGCATCTCGGACCTGAGCTATTCCCACATCCGGCACGACGAAACCTATCAAGAACTGTACGGCGCGGCCTACAACGACGCGACGCATAGCTGGGTTCCCGGCAACTTCCGCTGGAACGTCCCGGCCGCGGGCCAAGGCAACGAAACCTACACGCCGCTGTCCAACAGCTTCACCAACAACATCGCGCTGGGCGACCCCTTGGGCTGGGTGCCCACGCAACCGCGCTATACCGGCACGATACGCTCGCCCAACTACGACGACACGCTGAAATCGCTGCGCTTCTCGGCCAAGCGGGAGCTGGACGGCATCTTCCGCGACTTCGTCGGCGGCATCAATTACACCGAGCGCGACAAGGCCATCGTCAACGAAGAACACCGGCTGCTGCTCAATACCGACAGTTCCGGCAACGACATCCGCACGATTCCTTCGTATGCGATAGGCACGCCCTGGAACCTGTCAGGCATCGGCATTCCTTCGATGGTCAATCTCAACATCGGCAGCCTGATCAATTCCGGCTTCGTGACGCGTCAAACCCTGTTCTCGCAAATGCCCGCGGAAAACTCGGACGTGCATGAAAAGGTCACCACGCTGTATGGCAAGTTCGACATCGACACCAATCTGTACAACGTCCCGATCCGCGGCAACGTCGGCCTGCAAGCCGTGCACACGCAACAGCGCTCCTCGGGCGTGGAGTACGACGGCAACGACGTGAACCCCGACATCAACCTGCTGTACACCAAGACCGGCGGCGCCACCTATACCAACCTGCTGCCCAGCCTGAACCTGATCGCCGACCTGCCGGAAAATTGGGTCGCGCGCTTCGGCGCCGCCCGCACCCTGGCGCGTCCGGACATCATCGACATGCGCGCCGGCGCCAGCACGCCGACCGTCATCACCCAGACCGGACCGCAGCAGGGCGAATGGACCACGGCCTATGCCGGCAATCCGGAATTGCGTCCCTGGATGGCCAACGCCTTCGACCTGGAAGTCGAGAAATATTTCAGCAAGCGCAGTTACGCCTCGGTCGCCTTGTTCTACAAAGACCTGACCAGTTACGTCTACTATGAAAACGTCCCGCGCGACAATTCCGGCATCCCCACCGCCGGTCTGCCGGCCGGCGTGACGCCGGCGCAATACGGACCGTACCAGCAAGCGGTCAACGGCAGCGGCGGCTCGCTGCGCGGCATCGAGCTCTCGGTGGCGCTGGAGGGCAAGCTGGTTTCGGACTGGCTCAACAACTTCGGTGTGATCGCCAGCGCTTCCAAGCTCGGCAGCAACGTGGTCTATCCGGCGGGTTCGTTCGCCTTCGTGCCGGGCAAGGGCATAGGCGCGCCGGTCCCGGCCGCGCCGGGCAGCCAGGTACCGCTGAACGGCATGTCGGGCACGACCTTCAACATGACCTTCTATTATGAGAACGAGGGTTTCAACGCCCGTATCAGCCAGCGCTACCGCTCGGCCTTCACGGCCACGGTGCCCAACATCTATCTCTTGTCGGAAACCACGCAGCAGGAACCGGACCGTATCACCGACATGCAGATCGATTACACCTTCAACCACGGCATGTACAAGGGCTTGACGCTGCTGTTCCAGATCAACAACCTGTTGAACAAGGATACGCAGGACTTGACCACCACCAGCACCAATGCGCCCGACACGACGATGCTGGTGCCGCACCGCACTTTCGAGTTCGGACGTGAAATCCTGGCGGGTTTGAACTACAAGTTCTGATTTACGAGAAGCAATCAAGGCAACACAGGAAACTGCCCGCAGGGGCAGTTTCCATTTTGGGAATCCGCAAGCATGAACATGAATGAGGGCTTGAATTCGCTCGCGCGCCGTGACTTTGGCCCGGACTTCCGCTGGGGCTGCGCCACCTCGTCCTACCAGATCGAAGGTGCCGCCAATGCCGACGGCCGCGTCCCCTCGATCTGGGACAAGTTCGCCAACCAGCCGGGAACCATACGCGACGGCTCTTCCGGCGCCGTGGCCTGCGAACATTACCGGCGCTGGCCGGAAGACTTGACGCTGGCACGCGACATCGGCTTCAGCGCCTACCGCTTCTCCATCGCCTGGCCGCGCATCTTCAGCGGCCCCGGCGCCAAGCCCAACCAGGCCGGGCTCGACTTCTATTCGCGCCTGTTGGACGGCATGCTCGAGCGCGGCCTCGAGCCCTGGGCCACGCTCTACCACTGGGATTTGCCGCAATATCTGCAGGACAAAGGCGGCTGGGCCGAACGCGCCACGGTCGACGCCTTCGTCGAATACGCCGATGTCGTCACACACCGTCTGGGCGACCGGCTCAAGAACTGGATCACGCACAACGAACCGTGGTGCACCGCCGTGCTGGGCCACTTCGAAGGCATCCACGCACCGGGCTTGCGCGACCTGCCAACGGCGTTGCAGGTGTGCCATCACGTGCTGCTGTCGCATGGGCGCGCCCTGCCGGCAATCCGCGCCAACGTGCCTGGGGCACGCGCCGGCATCGCGCTAAGCCTGCACCCGATCCAGGCGGCAAGCGCAGGCCAGGAAGACCTCGATGCCGTGCGGCGCCACGACGGCTTCCGCAACCGCTGGTTCCTCGATCCGCTATACGGGCGCGGCTATCCGGCCGACACCATGGCCTTGTTCGGGGCCGCCGCGCCGAAGATCGCCCCAGGCGACCTCGACGAAATCGCCCGGCCGACCGATTTCCTCGGCGTGAACTATTATTCGCCCGAAACCGTGCGCGATGATCGCGCGGCCGGCCCGCTGCGCGCGCAAGTGGTCAACCCGGACGGTCGCGAACGCACCGCCTTCGGCTGGGAAGTCTCGCCGGACGGCATGCGCTCCCTGCTCTCGCGCATCGCCGGCGAATACCACCCCAGCGATATCTACATCACCGAAAACGGTTCCTGCTATAACGACCGCGTGGCGCCGGACGGCACGGTGGACGACATGGAACGGCTCAGTTTCCTGGTGCGGCATCTCTTGGCCCTGCGCGGCGCCATCGCCGAAGGCGTGCCGGTCAAGGGTTATTTTGCCTGGAGCCTGCTGGATAACTTTGAATGGGCTGAAGGATATCTACGGCGGTTTGGCTTAACTTATGTCGATTTCGGCAGCCAGCGGCGCACGCTGAAAACCAGCGGGAAGTGGTTGACGGATTTTCTTCGAAGCGACTGGTAAGTCGTAGGATGGCTTAGAGCCTGTTTATGATCTGTTTGACATGCACGCAGCTCCGCAAACCGGTCGAATGCTAGGCGCAGCGACGCGTCGTAGCGGTGC
>DASVYZ010000361.1:0-7756 GCA_036391935.1 Burkholderiaceae bacterium
TCAGATTCTTCGTCGGCGCCCATTTCAGCGCCGCCTTGAAGACGGTGTCGTATTCCCCGTTGATTTTCGACGCCACCACGGCGCCTGTCGTGGGAGAAACCTGGTCGATATAGCCGCTCTTGTGCTCGGTTTGCACGCCCAGGCGCAGTGCCAGTTCATTGTCGATCAGCGGCAGGTTGAAGATGCCGTTGACCGTGTAGTTGGTACCCCCGCCTTCGGTCGAGGACACTTCGGTGTAGACGTCGGTGGTGCGCTCGGTCAAATCGGGCTGTTTGCTGACGAACTTGATGGTGCCGCCCATCGAACTCGCGCCGTACAAGGTGCCTTGCGGGCCGCGCAGCACTTCGACACGGTCGAGGTCGAAGAATTTCGGTTCGGCGCTGCCCAGGCTGTACAGGTTGGCCACTGTCATCGACACGTCGTCGAGATAGACGCCGACGGTCGCCGAACCGGCTTGCGAGCTGATGCCGCGGATTTCGATATTGGACAAGCCGGGGCCGTTGCCGGTGTTGCCGCCGCCGCCGCCGCCGGAGAACGACATATTGGGAAGCGAACGGGTGATGTCTTCGAAGTTGGTGATGTGCTCAGCCACGAGGTCGTCGCCGCGGATCACCGACACGCTGGTGCCGACCTTGCTTGCGTCTTCCTTGCGTTTGTTGGCCGTCACGACGACGGTTTCAATTTGATCGGAACTCTTGGCGGCAGGCTGGGTGCCGGCGGTGGTGCTTGCCTCCTGGGCATAGACCGACGCGGCCAATGCGGTGGATGTGAGGGCAAAAATGCTGGCTAGCTGCAAGGGCCGGTTGCGACGACTCATATTGGTACTTCCTCCTGTTGAATGATTCCTTGGCGGTTCTTATGATGGCCTGCACTCCCAGGCAATTCCGGGGAAGGGCGCGATCAAGCCATGCAGAACAATACCAGTGA
Organism: Burkholderiaceae bacterium; assembly: GCA_036391935.1. GTDB lineage: Bacteria > Pseudomonadota > Gammaproteobacteria > Burkholderiales > Burkholderiaceae_D > PKWO01. The sequence goes on from DASVYZ010000361.1 coordinate 928, forward strand.
AAGCAAGAAGCGAACCAAAAGGGCTTGGTTTTTCGACACTTCATTTGTTTAAGTGTCGCTTTTTGTGAACGCGGGTCCGCATTGTCAAAAAATCAGCTGGTTAATTTTATTCGGTCGAAGCGCTACTTAACCGCTACTTAAGCAATTCAAGCAAGCTTTACTTTGGTGCATACTGGTCTGTTACCTTGAGCCATTGCAAAAGAATGTCAATTCTGCGCAAGGCATCGACTCAAGTTTGAGACCGGCAGGTATGATGCCGGCTGCACGATTTCACACTTCCCCACCAGATTCCAATAAGCACCGGCCTGGCCGGAGAATTGCTTGCAGGAACGGAATGAGGAAACTAACGACACAATGCGCAGTTTGATGCAATCGAGGACGATGAAAGGAGCGCGGGCCAGCCTGATCGCCCTGGCTCTTGTCGTCCCCGCGCTCTATATTGCTTTCGCGCTCAGCTCGATCGACCAGGATTACCGCTTCACATTGCAGAAGGCCGAACTCGATGCGCGCAGTATCTCTGCCGCGCTTTCAGAACATGCCAATCGCGCCGTCGGCGAGGCCGACCGCTTCCTTCTGGGCGCCCTGGGCGAGGTCGAACGTAGCGGGCTGGACCCGACGCCGGAAAACCAGGCCGCGATCCGCGCCATCCTGGAGCGCTATACCAACAAGCTGCCGCAGATGTCGGCCATCAGCCTGATCGACGCGCAGGGGCATACGATCGCCAACGGTTTGCATGACGACGTGCGCGGCGTGGACGTGACCGACCGCGATTACTATGCTTTCCACAGCCTGCCCGGCAACCGGGGACTCTACATTTCCGCGCCCTTCGCCAGCCGGGTGTCGGGCAAGTGGGTGTTTACGATCTCACGCCGGCTGACCAACCCGGACGGCAGCCTCAGGCTGATCCTGGTGGCGGGGATGCCGATCGACTACTTCGACACGTTTTACCGCACACTTGGTACGGGCAGCGATACACGCCTGATGCTGGTGCGCAGCGACGGTGCCATCCTGGTGCAAAGTCCGATCGTTGCTCCGCCGAGGAGCGGGAGCCTCGCCGGTTCGCCGTTGTTTGCGCGCTATCGGGAGCATTCGAGCGGTACCTTTACGCGGGCGGCCGATGCGAGCGACAGCTTGGACCGTATCGTCGGCTACGCGGGGTCTCCAGACCATCCCTTCATCGCGGTGGCTTGCCTCTCGCAAGCTGAAGTGCTGGCACCGTGGCGCAAACGCGTCGAGCAATCGATCTGGGTCGGCGCGTTCTCGATCGGCTTGCTGCTGATTTTGATTGCCATCTTGCGCAGGCAACTCAACCGGCTGCTGTCGAGCAAGACCGACCTGGAAGAAAAGAACGAGACGCTGGCGCTGGCGGCGCAAGTGTTCGAAACCAGCCTGCACGCGATCGCGATCTTTTCCGCTGACGGCGTGTTCATGCGTGTCAACAATGCATTTTCCGACATCACGGGTTATGCCCCGGCCGACGTGATCGGGCGTAACGCGATGACGCTCCAGCCCGGCCTGATCCGGCCCGAGGATGCTGCCGCCATCGCCGCGGCCTTGCGCGCCAGCGGTTCTTGCCAGAGCGAAGCCCACCTGAAAACCCGCGATGGAGGCAGTGTAACGGTCAAGCATAGCGTATCGACCATGCGCGATGCGGCCGGGCGCGTCAAGGCCATCGTCGCCATCTTCCAGGATGTGACCGAACAAAAGCTGTCGGAACAGCGCCTGCACCAATTGGCCCACTACGACGTGCTGACCAATCTGCCAAACCGCCGTACCTTCGCCGAGCGCATCCAGCACGAGATCGACCTGGCGGTGCGGCGCAACACCATGCTGGCCGTGGTGTTCATCGACATCGATCATTTCAAGACCATCAACGACAGTCTGGGCCACGCCACGGGCGACCTGGTCCTGCAGGCCGTGGCCAACCGCCTGCGCAACTGCCTGCGCATCGGCGATACCGTCGCGCGCATAGGCGGCGACGAATTCGTGGTGCTGCTGGAAGGTAACAGCAAGCGCGAAACCTTCGAGCGCGTGGCGCACAAGCTGGCCGAATCGCTGACCGAAGCGGTCATGATCGACGAACGCGAGATGTATGTCGCCGCCAGCATGGGCATCAGCGTGTTTCCGCACGACGGCACCGACAGCGAGACCCTGCTGCGCAATGCCGATACCGCGATGTATCGCGCCAAGACCGCCGGGCGCAATTGCTGGCGCTTCTTCGATGAATCGATGGCGGCGCACGCCACGCGCCGCCTGGAACTCGAAACCGCGCTGCGCCGCGCCGCCGAACGCAGCGAACTGGTGTTGGTCTACCAGCCGCAGCGCTCGTTGCATAGCGACCGCGTTGTCGCCGTCGAAGCCTTGCTTCGCTGGCAGCGCCCGGAACGGGGCATGGTCTCGCCGATGGAATTCATTCCGCTGGCCGAAGACAGCGGCTTGATCGTGCCCATAGGGGAGTGGGTGCTGTTCACCGCCTGCACCCAGGCTGCGGCCTGGTGGCATGAATACAAGGTCGAGCTGCGCGTGGCCGTCAACGTGGCGGCCAAACAGATCCGCCACAAGGGGTTTGTCGAACAGGTGCGCGACACCCTGGCGATCACCGGCTTGCCGGCCAGGTTCCTCGAACTCGAAATCACCGAGAGCTCGATCATCGAAAACGTCGATGAGAGCGTGAGCAAGCTGCACCAGTTGAAACAGCTCGGCGTGTCGGTCGCGATCGACGACTTCGGCACGGGTTATTCCTCGCTGTCCTATCTCAAGCAGTTGCCGGTCGATCGGCTCAAGATCGACCGTTCCTTCGTCAAGGATACCCCGGACGACATCGACGATTGCGCCATTGTGCGCACGGTGATCTCGATGTCGCACAACCTCGGCTTGTCGGTTATCGCCGAGGGGGTCGAGACGCAACGCCAGCTCGATTTCCTGCGCGCCCAGCATTGCGACGAAATCCAGGGCTATTTGTTGTCGGTGCCGCTGCCGGCCCAGCAAATCACCGGCATGCTGATCGCCGAGCGGCAAAAAATAGCTAACGGGTAACTTTTTCAAGAGGGCTGGACAAACGCAAAAGCTTCATGTATTATAAATACGCAGTTTAGTGATCAGGCACCAAGTAAAAACTGGCAAATAAGCAGTAAATAGCCACCAATACTTGAGTCGATTCGCAACTGGGGGCACCACGCAGATAGCATGGGCGTCCAGTGAATCGCCTCAAGTATTGGTGATGCATGAAAGTATAATGCGAGCCCACTTCGGTGGGCTTTTTGCGTTGTGCGCCCAGCATGGGCGCAATCTTGGAGGTGAAAGTCCTCTCGCAAGCTGGCCACAGCGAGCGAAGTGAAGCGCAACTGCGGAAGGGTGACTGACCGTGGGGAGGAAGCGTGGAGCGAAACTGCGAGCCGATGAACAAGAACCGAATAGAAGGCGGTGCCGATCAGGGCGAGCGGGCAACGAACCGCGAAGCTCTTGTGGTCAAGGATCAGGCGGCGTAGATTCGGCGGTTGTGCAGGGAAGGATTGCGTTCTTACCTGGGGAGATCTCGCCTCATGCCTGAAAGGGCGACGGTGGAAGCCGGAGCGAGAAGTCAGCAGAGGTCGTAGTAGTTGGAGGCTGGGCCGGGAAGGCTGAAATCTCAGGCGAAGGGCCGAAGGAGCGGAAGGGCTGTCTGCCTGACCATCCGAGAAGGATATGCTTCAGATGCCCGGATACGGGGCTCGTCACAAATGGTAGGGCAGGTGAAGCCTGGCATACCGATGACAGCGAAGAACCAACTCGGCCGGGTTGGGGTAAAGCAACCCAGGCGTCATGTTCGGGTATTGGCATCGCGACCTCAACCGTCTTCAACCGCCCGGTGCGGACCCGCATGCCGGGTGGTGTGGCAGGGGTGTAGCCTTAATGGCTACCCCCTATGCCGATTACCGTGTTTGACTTTCTGGTTGAGACGATGAGCGATACCACGCAATATTCCTGGGATTATCCGGCGCCCTTCACCATACGCGTTGTCCCGCAAGCCGGCGACATCGACGGCCTGAACCACGTCAACAATGCCGTCTATCTGCAATGGTGCGAGCAGGCCGGCTGGGCCCATTCGGAACACCTGGGGCTGCATCTCGAAGACTATCGCAGGCTGGACCGCGCCATGGCGATACGGCGCGGCGAGTACGACTATCTGCTGCCCTCGGTGCTGGGCGACGAGCTGCTGCTTTCAACCTGGCTCACTGCGAGCGACGGCAAGCTTTGCATGACGCGCCGCTTCCAACTGATCAATGCCGCGAATGGGCAAACCATCCTGCGCGGCCGTTGGGAGCTGGTGTGCATAGAACTGAGCAGCGGCAGGGCGCGCCGCATGCCGCCGGAACTTCTTGAGGCGTACGACGCGGCCGTCGTGGCTAGAGCGCTTCCGGATTGATGGGGTCTGCAGGAGGCAGCGCCGAATTCTGGTGCCAATCCGTACCACGCCGCTGATTGGGGTTGCCCAGGACGCGCGTACTCACATGCAACGGCACGCCGGCGGCTTTCATGATCTCGGCCCCGACGGCCATGCCGTTCAACATCGATGCCGCCAAGCCGCGGTTGACCGCCATTTCGATTTCCTTGTTGGTGCGAATGGAGCCGGTCTCAAGTTGCGAAAGCTTCTGGGTCATGTTGCCTTCCTTTCGTTGCAATCCTACCGTCGCATTACGTAACGATAGACCGGGACATTCCGGCAATAGTTCCGTGCAGGGAAGGTGTTGCCGGCGGCTAAGTGCACCCCGTCAATGCAACATGCCGCACTTGCTTAAACCTAAAGCCACTGCGCCGCCGATGCGGCTGCGCACAGCGGGATCTTGCATGCGCAGCTCTTCGTCACGGTTGACGATCACGCCGGATTCGAGCAGGACGGCCGGCATCCTGGCATTCTTCAACACGATCAGATTATCGTAATACATCACGCCATTGGCCTTGTCTGCCCATTCGCGGCCTTCGCCCGCAATTTTCTCCGCATGATGCGAAGAGGGCTTGAAGCCCGCCTCGATCAGCTTTCTGCCGATGGACGAGGCGCATTGCAGGCTGCCGGCCACCTGCTTGTTCTTGCGTGAGACGAACAGGGAGAAGCCGGCAAAGCGCTCTTCGGCATAGTGCTGCACGCCGTCTTGCCAGGTCCAGTCGTTGAGGTATTGCGGCTGCACCGAATCGTGATGCACGGACAGGAAAAATTTTGCATTGTGTGCAGCGGCATCCAGCGGGCGTGTCTCGGGGTCGACGCTCTTGCCATCGGCGCCGATTTCGAATCCCTGTCCACCGAGGGAAACAATGCTGCGCAAAATGACGTGCGCCAAGTCCCGGTTGAATTCGAATTCCTGTCTGCCGCGCGCACTGATGGCCCCAGGTTGTTGCAGCGAATGCCCCACGTCGATGGCAATCATGGGAGAGGAAGCCCATGCAGGAAGTGCCAGGAACAGTGCGGACAGCGTAAGGGCCAGGGCCGATTTGTGTGCCATGATCGAAATAGAGGGGAGGGCGCCTGGAGTGGCGCGGGCAGAGCTTTAACCGGAAGCAAGTTTATTCTAAGGCAAGTTGCTTTCCAGGTCACTATTTCCCAGGCTGGCAATGTTGCTGCTGTAGCTGCCCCATTCAGCATTGGAAAATTTGATCCGGCGCCTTGCACCTTGTCCGATCTTGGGTAATAATCTTAATGCGAATCGTTATCATTTAAGTTGTCGATTGAACATGGCGACGATGAACGCAAGCGCTTTAACCGAACTTCAGGTGCATCCCATGATCGTCTGTGTCTGCAACAACATCTCCGACCGTGAAATCGCGCAAGCCGTCGAGCTGGGCGCGACCAGCATGGACGCGCTGCGCGCCGATCTCGGCGTGGCCACGTGCTGCGGCAATTGCGCGGATTGCGCTCATGAGTTGCTGCAGGAATGCCTGGCTGAGGGCAAAGCCGAGTCCGTGACGATGCGCCGCCTGATTCAGCCTTTGGCCGGCGCTGTCGCGTAGTCCTTCAACGCAGCCATCATTTCTCTTATCGGTGTTTCCCAGTTGCCGGGGACAGCTTGCCGGAACTGCCGCAGACCCGGATACCACGGCGTATCCACCCTGTCCTTGCCCCAGCGCCAGCAGTTGTCGAAACGATTGAGCAGCCATACCGGCTTGCCCAGTGCGCCGGCCAGATGGGCCACGGCCGTGTCGACGCTGATCACGAGATCCAGATTGTCGATGAAGGCTGCCGTATCGGCGAAGTCCTGCCATTGCGCCGAAAAGTCATGGATCGGCAGGGCAGTGCCGCGCAACTCGGCAGCGGCGCCGCCTTTTTGCAGGCTGAAGAAGCTGCATTCCGCGACCGTGGTCAGCGGCGCCAGTTGCGTCAGGCTGATACTGCGGCGGCGGTCGATGGCGTCGAGCTCGGCATTTTGCAGGCGCGATTTGCCGGCCCATACTAGGCCGATGCGCGGCCTGCTATAGCCTTCGAGCTTCATCTTCCACAGTGCTGCCCTGTCGCGATCGGCATGCAGATAGGGGACTGTGCCATAGCTGCCCGGCCCGAGGTGGAGCGGCAGGCTCATCAACGGGCAGTGGAAATCATAGTCCGGCAAATCCTGGCCGCGCGCGATTGCCTGGCTTATCCCCGGTACGCCGGCAATCAATGTCAGGAGTTCGGGCTGCACTTCGGCCACCACGGTGGCGCCGCGCTCCGCCAGAGCTTGCGCAAAGCGGATGAATTGCAGCGTATCGCCGAAGCCCTGTTCGGCCCACAGCAGCATGACTTTTCCTTGCACGCTTTCGCCCCGCCAGGCACGCGCTTTCGGCTTGCTGTAGGCGCCGGCAAGGTTGGCGCAGCCTTCCC
>DASVYZ010000362.1:0-3013 GCA_036391935.1 Burkholderiaceae bacterium
ATACATCCAGGAGCTGATCTACAACCTCAACGTGCCGTCGCGCTGGGGCACGCAGACGCCCTTCACCAACCTGACCTTCGACTGGACCTGCCCCGAGGATTTGCGCAACCAGGTTCCGCTGATAGGCGGCCGTGAAATGCCCTTCACCTATGGCGAGTTGCAGGCTGAAATGGACATGATCAACCGCGCCTACATCGACATCATGATGGCCGGCGACGCCAAGGGCCGCGTGTTCACCTTCCCCATCCCGACCTACAATATCACGCCGGATTTCGTATGGGACAGCCCCAACGCCGAACGGCTGTTCGAGATGACGGCGCGTTACGGCCTGCCGTATTTCCAGAACTTTCTCAATTCCGAGCTCAAGCCGAACATGATCCGCTCGATGTGCTGCCGGCTGCAGCTCGACCTGCGCGAATTGCTCAAGCGCGGCAACGGCTTGTTCGGCTCGGCTGAACAAACCGGATCGCTCGGCGTGGTCACCGTCAATTGCGCCCGCCTCGGCTATACGCATCGGGGCGACGAGCAAGGGCTGTTCCGCCGGCTCGACGAATTGCTCGCGCTCGGCAAGGCCAGCCTCGAAATCAAGCGCAAGGTGATACAGCGCCACATGGACAACGGGCTGTTCCCTTATACCAGGCGCTATCTGGGCACGCTGCGCAACCATTTTTCCACGCTGGGCGTCAATGGCATCAATGAGATGATCCGCAACTTCAGCCAGGACGAGCACGACATCACCAGCGCCTGGGGCCATGCCTTTGCCGTGCGGCTGCTCGACCACGTGCGGGCGCGCATGCTCGAATTCCAGGACCAGACCGGCCATATGTACAACCTGGAAGCCACGCCGGCCGAGGGCACCACCTACCGCTTCGCCAAGGAAGACCGCAAGCGCTACCCCGATATCCTGCAGGCGGGCACGCGCGACATGCCGTACTACACCAATTCGTCGCAACTGCCGGTCGGTTTCACCGACGACCCGTTCGAGGCATTGGAAAGGCAGGACGAATTGCAGCGCAAATACACCGGCGGCACCGTGCTGCACCTGTACATGACCGAGCCGCTATCGAGCGCCGAGGCATGCCGCCAACTGGTCAAGCGCGCGCTTGGCCGTTTCTCGCTGCCCTACATCACCGTCACGCCGACCTTTTCCATCTGCCCCAGGCACGGCTACCTGGCGGGCAGCCATCGCTATTGCCCGAAATGCGACCAGGATATCCTGGCGCGCAAGACGGCCGAACGCCGCAGCGCGGCACATGAACCCACCACAGAGGAGCAAACATGAACGACATGCGCATACCCGATCAACTCTGCGTCGACACCGATCCCGTTCTGAGCGACGCGGAACGCCAGCCCTGCGAAATCTGGACCCGCGTGATGGGCTACCACAGGCCGGTTTCGTCGTTCAACATCGGCAAGAAGGGCGAATTCCATGAGCGCAGGTATTTTGAAGAATCCCGCATCGGCGCAGCCGCTTAGGCGGTTCCCACGCGGCCTGCAGGTCGGCGGGCTCGTCCCCTTCACCGCCACGGACTACCCCGGCAAGCTGGCCGCGGTGGTGTTCGTCCAGGGCTGCCCGTGGCGTTGCGGCTACTGCCATAACCCGCATCTGCAGGCGCGCGACGGCGATGGCGCGATGGCATGGAGCGAAGTCATGCGCCTGCTTAAGCGGCGCATCGGCCTGATCGACGCGGTAGTCTTCAGCGGCGGCGAGCCGACACTCGACCCGGCCCTGCCGGCCGCCATCGCCGACGTGCGCGGCCTGGGCTATGCCGTCGGCCTGCATACGGCCTGCATCTACCCGGACCGGCTGGAGACGGTCCTGCCCCTGCTCGACTGGGTGGGCTTCGACGTCAAGGCGCCGTTCGATGCCTATGAAAAGGTCACCGGCGCCAGGGATAGCGGGCACAAGGCCAGCGCCTGTGTCGACTTGATCCTGGCTTCCGGCGTTGCCCACGAATGCAGGACCACCGTGGATGCGGCGCTGCTCGCCGAATCCGAGATCATGGCCATTGCCACGGACATGGCTGGAAGGGGAGTAAAAAGCTACGCATTACAGCTCGCGCGCGCAACCGCAACCGTGGGAGAGAGCGCGAGCACGCCCGGCGCATCCCGCCCGAGCGCGGCAACGCTGCGGCAGCTCGAAGCCCTGTTTGCCCGCTTTACCCTGCGGCAGGGGGACTTCGACTGAATATGAGCCCTCGCCATTTGAGGTGCACCGGATCAGTTAGGTGGGCGGGGTTGGCGAATTCTCACGTCATTCCTTACCAAGTCATCATTTGCGTTCGCATCCTTAAATATACGTTTTTATGCTTGACATTGCGTTTTCCGGCCTTTACATTGATAACTCAACGAACAAAACGGAGGAAAACGCATGGAAACGCAAATTTCAGTCCCAATATCAACCGGGCAATTCATTGAGCTTGCCGAATTCTTGCGCAGCAAGGGCGACCGGCGCGATCCTGTTATTGTGGTCGGTGATGCTATCGATTATTGGATGCAAAATGCAGACTGGAAACCCGAACTTCTGCGCCAGAGCATGGGGCGCGGTCTTCAATGGAAGAGCCTTTTCTTGCCGGACGGCACCGAGGTTCGCATGCTGTACAAAGGCCAATACCACTACGCCAACGTCGAGGATGATCAACTCATGTACCAGGGCGAATCAACGACTCCAGGCAGCTTGGCTAACTCCATCGCGGGGAGCAGTCGCAACGCTTGGCGCGATCTCTGGATAAAGCGGCCGACTGACATTGAGTGGCGTCTGGCCGACAATCTTCGGAATGCAGACACGTTGACGTCTTAAAGACGGCGTCACATCAGCGTGCCGGGAATTTCTGGATATCTATCATGACTAGAGCCACAATTAGCGAAGCGGATCTTTTAGGAAAAATTAACGATCACCTTGTGCGCCTTCATGCCTGCCGCAACTTGAAGGTTACCTCGCTTGCAGAAGACTCTATGCGAACAAGCGGATGCAATTGGTCGACATGCAATCTTCGACGCTCCGGTGGTGATC
>DASVYZ010000363.1:0-2785 GCA_036391935.1 Burkholderiaceae bacterium
CTGCTGAAGCCGGCCAGGCAGCCGATATTCTTGCCTATCGCGTTACGCTCCAGCCCGATTTTGCCCGACATGCCGTCTCCGGCATCACGCGCATCACAGCCGAATCCCAGGACGATCCCCATGTAAGTTTGCCGCTGCACGACTTGCAAGTCACCGATGTCGAACTGGATGGCACGCGGCACCCCTTTCGCATCGCCGATGGCCAATTGAGCGCCACGCTGCCGCCCGGACGTCATGAGTTGAGCATCGCCTACCACGGCACGCCGCGCGAGGGATTGAATTTCGGCGCGGATTACGTCAACTCTTCCTGGCAAGGCTGCGACTGGATGCTTTGCGACGAAGACCCGGGCAAGAAGGCGCCGCTGACCATCGAATTGCTGCTGCCACCCGGTTATGTCTCGCTCGCCAGCGGGGTGCCCATCGGCGAACAGCGGCTCGCACCGGATCTGGTGCGTCACACCTGGCGCGAAGAACGGCCTTATTCGAGCTATCTCTATGGCTTCGCTGCGGGAAGATTTCATCACGCTGAAGAAACCGCCGGCAGGATTGCCCTGCACTACTACGGCACTGCGGAAAGTGAAGCGGCGCTGCAACACAAGTTCGCGCCGAGCGCCGGCATGCTCGCCTTCCTGCAAGAGAAAGCCGGCGTCGCCATGCCGCACGGCGCCTACCGCCAGTTGCTGGTTCCCGGCAGCGAGGCGCAGGAGTTGAGCGCATTTTCCGTGATCGGCACGGACGAACTCGACCCGATGCAAACCGACCCGCAGGAAGACTGGGCCATCGTGCACGAGATGGCGCATCAATGGTGGGGCAACCTGTTAACCTGCAAGACCTGGTCCGAATTCTGGCTCAACGAGGGCATCACCACCTTCATGGTTGCGGCCTACAAGGAACAACGCTGGGGCCATGAAGCCTACGCGCGCGAGATGGCGCTGCAGAGAAAGCGCTATCAAGCAGCGATCGATGCAGGTTACGACAAGCCGCTCAGCTATGGCGGCAGCTATCCCTCGCTCAAGATCCGCCGCGCCATCCAATACGCCAAGGGCGCGCTCTTCATGGATGCCTTGCGCGCCGAGCTTGGCGACAAGGTTTTCTGGGACGGCATGCGCCGCTACACCCGGTCGCACGCCGGCGCCAGCGTGGTGAGCCGCGATTTGCAGACGGCGATGGAGCAAGCCGCCGGCGGCAAGCTTGACCGGCTTTTCATCAAGTGGGTATATTGAGTCGACGCAATGTCACGCAAGGTAATGGCAACGGCGCGATGCGGGCGCAACACTTCCAAACAGTTTGAAACAATTGGCGTGGCGTTTGCCCTTGCCGCCTCGACACCTCATGGTTAAGCTGGCTCCATCGATAGTACGGAGACGGTCATGCCTTTCGCCTTGAAACTCACCCCCCTGCTTCTGTCGCTGGCTGCCACCGTGCCGGCATTGGCGCAAGCCGCCAATATCCCCATCGCGCAACGCACGGCGGCAGCCGAACAGACCGCGCAATCGGCCGCAAGCTGCAAACCGGCACAGCCGTTCTACTGGGAAATCGGCGACGCGCATGGCGCACTGGCGGGCGGCCAAGTCGGCAGCGATGCTCCTGCGCGCGATACGCCAATGCACATCGCCAGCGCCTCCAAGCTGGTCTATGCAGCCTATGTTGCCGAAAAGCGCGGCGGGGTGCTCAACAACGACGACATCCAGCTCCTGACTTTCGAGAGCGGCTATACCCGCTTTCGCTTCTGCCGTCCGAACCAGACCGAAGGCGCCTGTCTGAACAGCCTATTGAATGGCTTCGGCAAGCCCGACGCGGCGACGACCGGCCGCTTCGACTATAACGGCGGGCACATGCAAAAGCACGCCGCCACGATGGGCATGGCCGGCATGGACCGCGATGCCATGGCTGCCGAGATCCACCGCGGCCTGAAGCAACTCGGCGCCTCCTGGAACTTCAGCTATATCCAGCCCCAACCCGCCGGCGGCGGCGCCTCCAGCGTGGCCGACTACGCGCACTTCCTCTCCGCCATCCTGGACGGCCAGCTGCAGCTAGGCAAATTGCTGGGCACGCACAAGGTCTGCGCCAATCCGCGCACCTGCCCCGACCAAGCCGTCAAGACCCCGATTCCGCAATCGGAGACCTGGCATTATTCGATCGGCCATTGGGTCGAAGACGACCCGAAGGTCGGCGACGGCGCCTTCTCCAGTCCCGGGGCATTCGGATTCTATCCCTGGATCAGTGCCGACAAGCAGTACTACGGCATCGTGGGGCGTGAGAACCATCACATGTCGCTGGAAGAGGATGGGCGGCCCTATGTGGAATCGGTCGATTGCGGCCGCGACATCCGCGCGGCGTGGATGAGCGGCCAGAGCAAGCCGTGATGCGGAAAAACGCTCCATCGGCTTAAGGACGGAGTGGTACGGTCATCTGCCGGCGGAACGCGCCGGCAACAAATTCTTCAGTCCGATCAACAGATAAATCATGGCCTTTTGCATGCGGGTCCGCGCGCAGACGATGTGAACGTGCGGCATGGCGCACCTTGCCAGCGCACCGCCATTATGAATCAAGGTGAACTTGTTCCGGTCGCCGGTTATCCGAAACGCGACCTCCTCCGCTTCGAGCCGCGCCGCAGCGATCAGCCTTTCAGGCGGGCATCGGCCATCTTCGTCGACCAGTACGAAATGATCGACCGGAAAATGGCGTCTATGTATCAGTTGCATGGCAGCCTCTTTTTATTTGGTTGAACGCCCAACAAATTCAAATCTACACGACGACAGGACAAAACGCAATATAATTTGGG
>DASVYZ010000364.1:0-6538 GCA_036391935.1 Burkholderiaceae bacterium
GTCGCCATCGATACGCCCAAGGGCAAGGCGGCACAGCGCTTCAAGGAACTGGCGGAAAAAGCCACGCGCGGACGCGTCAGGGTCGATATCTACCCGAACAGCCAGTTGTATAACGACCGCGAAGAGCTGGAAGCCCTGCAGTTGGGCGCCGTGCAAATGCTGGCGCCCTCGCTGGCCAAGTTCGGCCCCTTCGGCATCCGCGAATTCGAAGTCTTCGACCTTCCCTATATCTTTCCCGACCGTCGAGCCCTGAATGCGGTCACGCAAGGCCCGATCGGGGCCGACATCCTGAAAAAGCTGCAGCCCAAGGGCATCACCGGGCTGGCGTATTGGGACAACGGCTTCAAGATCATGTCGGCCAACAAGCCGCTGCGCCACCCCGCCGATCTGCGCGGGTTGCGCATGCGCATCCAATCGTCGAAGGTGCTCGACGCCGAGATGCGCGCCCTGGGCGCCACTCCGGAAGTGCTGGCGTTTTCCGAAGTGCACAACGCCCTGCAGGCCGGGATCGTGGATGGGACGGAAAATCCGCCATCGAACTTCCTGACGCAAAAGATGGGCGAGGTCCAATCGAACGTGACGGTCACCAACCATGGATATCTCGGCTATGCCGTGATCGTCAACAAGAAGTTCTGGGACGAGCTGCCCGACGATATCCGTTCGGAACTGGAAGCCGCGATGAAGGACGCCACCCGGTATGCCAACGACATCGCACAAAGCGAAAACGACAAGGCACTGGGGGCGATCGCGAAAAGCGGCAAGACGGCGGTCTATAATTTGTCTCTGGCCGAACAGCGGGAATGGCGCGCCGCCCTGCTGCCGGTGCAAAAGGACTTGGAGAACCGGATAGGGAAAGACTTGATATCCGCGATCAATAGGGAAACCGGCAGCGGCCGGTAGCAGGCCCCCTTATCGCCCGGCCATTCCCGGGCGAGGACTATAATTGGAAAAAACGCCAAGCGGCCGGACAAGAGCTGCGCAAGAGCGCCATCGGCGTCATGAGGAGACATCATGTTGCACATCGTCGACAACGAAGAAGCAATCCGCGACTCGCTGTCATGGCTGGCAAGTTCGCGCGGCATGGCGGTGCGCTCTTACGAGAGCGCCGAGGCCCTGTCGGCGGCAATCGCCGGCGGGTATTCCGCCGATCCGCAGGGGGACTGCCTGCTGCTGGACGTGCGCATGCCCGGCAAGAGCGGCGTGACGCTGTTCGACGAGCTGGCCCAGCGCAACTTGACCAGGCAGCTTCCCGTGATTTTCATCACCGGCCATGGCGACGTGCCGATGGCGGTGGACGCGCTCAAGCGCGGCGCTTTCGATTTTTTCGAGAAACCGTTCGACGACAACAAGCTCATGGACCGTGTCATCGAAGCGTTTGCCGCGTCGCGCCAGGCCGCCGAAGCCGCCGTGGTCCAAGCCAGGCTGGCCACGCTGTCGCTGCGCGAGCGGGAAGTGATGGAGCTGGTCATCGGGGGCAAGCTCAACAAGGTGATTGCCGATGAGTTGGGCATCAGCATGCGCACGGTGGAAGTGCATCGCGCGAATATCCTCGACAAGATGCATGTGAAGACCGCGGTCGAGTTGGCGCGCCTGCTCGATTGATTTACTGTGCGCGGTAGTCCTGCGCCACCGGCAGGACAAAAGTAAATATCGTTCCGCCTTCCGGATTGTCGGCATGGGTCAGGCTGCCGCCGTGGAATTCGATGGCCGAACGGCAAATCTTCAAGCCCATGCCCATGCCCTCGGCCTTGGTCGAAAAGAACGGCGAGAACAGGTTTTCCGCCGCTTCGCGCGAGATGCCGTGCCCCTGGTCGATCACGGCGCAGACGATATTTTGCGCGGCCGCATCGTGGCGCACTTCCACGCGCAACAAACGGCGTTCCGCCGGCACATCCTGCATGGCTTCGATGGCATTGCGCGTGAGATTGAACAGCACCTGCTCGAGCAGCATGCGGTCTGCCGACACCGGCGGCAACGCCGGCGCGATCGCAGTCTGGACGGTGACGTAGAATTGCCGCGCCTGCAGCTCGATCAGGGGAATGACGCCCTCGACGAGCCGCTTGAGATCGACCAGTTCACGCACCGATTCGCGCTTCTTGACGAAGGTATGCACACTGCGGATGATCTGCCCGGCGCGCTGCGCCTGGACATTGGCCTTCTCCAGCGCGGGCTTCAACGCCGCAACGTCGATTTCACCCGCCTCGCGGCCGTTGACCACGTTGAGGGCCCCCGCGGTATAGCTCGATATCGCCGCCAGCGGCTGGTTCAGCTCGTGCGCCAGGGTCGAGGCGATTTCCCCCATGCTTGCCAGCCTGGCGCTGGCTTGCAGCTTTTCCTGTTGCTGGCGGTTGAGTTCTTCTATCCTCTTGCGATCGGAAATGTCGAGTATCGACCCCATCCAGCCGGTTTGCCTGCCGCTGTCGTCCACCAGCGGCGTTTCAAAGACCAGGACGGCGAAACGTTCCCCATCGGGGCGTACGAATACGGTTTCGAATTGCGGCGTGGCTTGGCCGGTCAAAACCTTGGCGAAGCGCTCGTTGCTTTCCTCCATCAATTCCGGCGCCCAGTAAGGCATGGGCGGCGCCCGGCCGATCAACTCCTCCGCCGTCATGCCCACCATCTCGCAGAACGCCGGGTTGACGTAGGTCACGCGGCCGTCGAGGTCGCGCGCCCGCAAACCGGTCGACAAGGAATTTTCCATCGCTTTGCGAAAATTCGCTTCCTTGCGCAGCGCGCCTTCCGCCGCCAGGCGCCGGCTGATGTCGCGCCACAATGCCCACAGGCTCCACAGCAAGCCCAGCGAGAGCAGGATGACCGATCCTACCAGCAGGTTGGGCAGCAGCTTGGGGGCGCTTTTGGTACTGTTGGTATGCAGGATCAGGCTGACGCCGGGCAACTCCAGCGGATGGGTGTGGGTATAGACGCCGCGGCCCGGTCCGCCGGCAATGCGCCTGGCGAGCAGGTTGTCGTCGCTGTCGCTCAAGGTGATTTCATTGTCGTGCGCGAACCACCAGGGAACGAGTTGATCGAGCAGATTGTCGAGCCGGTAGCTGGCGACGATGCTGCCGGCGTAGCGCCCGCCCTTGAAGATCGGCACCAGGTAATCCATCTGGGTCGCGGCCGTGCCCACGCCTCCCGTGGCGGCCGGCTGGGTGTAGCGGGCGGAACGGTTCAACGGCGAATGCAGTTCGGCGACCAGCTTTTCCGTCAGCAGCTTTTCCGCCGGGCCCGGCGCATCATCAGTCGAAGCCAGCACCTGGGAATCGGCATCGAGCCAGAGGATACGCTTCAACTCGCGATTGTTGCGCACCAGGGACGAGAGGCGCTCGCGCAGCAGTGCGCCCGAGAGGCGCCCGTCTGCGATTTCCGAGGCGATCAGATGGAGATTTTCCTCGTTGCTGCCAAGCTGGAAGCGGATCGCCTGTTCCACCCACAGGGTATCGGCGATCAACTGCTCCTGCCTTTCGTTGGTCTCCATGCGCTGCGCCTGCCAGGGCAGCCACAGCAGAATGGAGAGGAACAGCAGGATCAGGAAAGCCGGCACCAGCCAACGCGCCGCATGCCCCCTGTCCTTGGGCATGGACAGGGAGCGTATCCGGGAAAAGGCGCGGGCAAGGACGGTGTCTGTCATCGGTGATGCTGCGGTCGTTTCACCAATGATGGACGAATGGAAAGCTTCTGGCAATGCCTAGGCTCCGCCGCCGGTACGGCCGACCGGTGTGAGGCCTTCGGAATACCCCGGTGCAACCCGCACGGGAGACGACACGCCCAACTCGGCACGCATCACGTCGCGATCCAGTTCCTTTTCCCAGGCCGACACCACCACGGTGGCGACGCCGTTGCCGACGAAATTGGTCAGCGCGCGGCATTGGCTCATGAAGCGGTCGATGCCGAAGATCAGGGCCATGCCGGCGATGGGGATGGTCGGCACCACGGCCAGCGTGGCCGCCAGGGTCACGAAACCTGCGCCGGTGACGCCGGTGGCGCCTTTCGACGTGAGCATGGCCACGCCAAGGATGGTCAGTTGCTGCGCCATGGAGAGTTCGGTATTGGTGGCCTGGGCGATGAACAGCGCGGCCATGGTCATGTAGATGTTGGTGCCGTCGAGGTTGAACGAATAGCCGGTCGGCACCACCAAGCCCACCACTGGCTTGGAGCAGCCGAGCTTTTCGAGTTTTTCCATCAAGGAGGGCAAGGCGCTTTCGGACGAACTGGTTCCGAGCACGATCAGCAATTCTTCCTTGATGTAGGCAATGAAGCGCAGGATGGAAAACCCGGCGATCCATGCCACCACGCCGAGCACGCCGACGATGAACAGGAAGGACGTGAGATAAAAGGCGCCCATCAATTTCGCCAGCGGGATCAGGGCGTGGAAACCGTACTTGCCGATGGTGAAGGCCATTGCGCCGAACGCGCCGATGGGAGCGGCTTTCATGATGATGTCGACCACGCGGAATATGGCGGCTGACAGGCTGTCGATCAGCGCAACGACGGGCTTGCCCTTGGCGCCGATATGGGCCAGGGCCAGGCCGAACAGCACCGAGAACAGCAAGACTTGCAGGATGTCGCCCTTGGCGAAGGCATCGACAACGGTGGTGGGAATGATGTTCATCAGGATGTCGACGAAGCCGTGCGGCTTGACCGAGGTGAATTCAGCCACGGCCTTGTCGTTCATCGCACCGGGCGCCGAGGTGAAGCCGTCTCCGGGCCGCAGCACGTTCGCGACGATCAGGCCGATGGCCAGGGCGAAGGTAGAGACGACTTCGAAATAGAGCAGCGCCTTGCCGCCCACGCGGCCCATCTTCTTGATGCTTTCCATCCCGGCGATGCCGGTGACGACGGTGCAAAAGATCACGGGAGCGATGATCATCTTGATCAACTTGATGAACCCGTCGCCCAGGGGTTTCATGTCGACGCCGCTCTCCGGCCAGGCGACACCGACGGCGACGCCGATCGCAATCGCAATGAGCACCTGTATCCACAGCACTTTATAAAAGGGGGTTTTCATTTGACATCCTCGTTGAGTTGAGACCCTTCATTGTTGGATCTCCAAGCGATTCGCGCCATTGTGGTTGTCCACAATGGCGCGCGTTTTTTGGATAACGGGCGGCACTAAAACTTGTGACGCATGCCGATGCCGAAAATGCGGTTGCTGGTGTTGAAGGCCGGCGTGTTGAAGGTGCCGCCATAGTTCATCGCCATCAAGCCGGCATAGGTTTCGGTGCGCTTGCTGAAGTGGTAATCCAGCAGCAGGGACAGCGCATCGATATTGCTCGACGCGGTGGCGCCGGCGCCAAGCGCGTTGGCCCCTACCGCCGAGTTCACGATGGCGTAATAGCCGGCCGCAAGATCGAGCGCGGGCGTGAAATTGTAGTCGCCGCCGATAAAGTAGACATTGGTGGTCTTGTCCGGTGCGCCATTGGGCGCACCTGCGGTCCAGCCATAACTGGTCACGCTACCCAGGGGGAAGTTGTAATATTGGCCGCCCAGGCTGGCCGCGGTCGAGTAATCGGACGCCGCCTGAAGCGAATAGCGCTCCCAGCCGCCTTTGATCGTGGCATTGCCGAAACTGTACTTGGCGGCGATAAAATAATCGACGGCATTTTCGACCGTGACGTTGACCGTGCCCGGCGTGGCAGATTGAGCGCCAACCATGGCATCGTTGAAGTGCGAATACGCGCCCTGAATGCCGAAACCGCCGGCCTCGTAGCCGAGGTTGAGCACATAGGCCGATTGCGCGCTGGCGCTGCCGGCCTGCCCGCCGACCTTGTAGAGCGCACCGAAATTGACGTCGCCGATCTTGTTGCTGTAGCGAAGGCTGTTGTCGACGCGCGTGTCTTCAGCCACTCCGCCGCCTCCGCCCAGGCTGCTGGCAAAACCGAGCGGAGAAAACGCCTGCGACGCCATGACCGGATCGTAAGCCACTGCGATGTCGAACATCGGATTGTAATTGCGGCCGAAGGACAGCTTGCCCAGATTGGCGTCGGACAGGCCGACGAAAGCCTGGCGGCTGAACAACTGGCCGTTCAGGGAGCAGTTGGCGGAGTTGTTCAGGGTCGTATTCGCGCCGTTGGCCATGCCTTGGGCGCAGTTGTTCAATTGGCCATCCTGCATATTGAAGCCGGACTCGAGCGTGAAGAACGCCTTCAAGCCGCCGCCCAGCTCTTCCGTGCCGCGCAAGCCCCAGCGCGAATCGGACATGCCGCCGTTGATCATGGCGTTGACGGAGTGCGTGACCGTGGCGCTCTTGGTCGGGCTATAAGTGTTGACGGTGGCGGGAAACGCGCCATCCGCGTTCAATTGATGTTCGACGTTGACCAGCGCCACGTCCAAAATGCCGTACAACTCGACCGAAGGCGTGCCCGCGGTTTGCGCCATGGCGCCGTGCGCGGCCAGCAGCAGCCCCACGCCCAATGCTTTCTTTTTCAATGCCATCTCCTCTGTGTCTCTTGGAATGAGATGCCTGTCCTTTACACCATCACAGGCATCGACCGATAGTCCGGGCTCGGTCCCGGAAGCTACTGGTTCGCAGTCTGGG
>DASVYZ010000365.1:0-9231 GCA_036391935.1 Burkholderiaceae bacterium
GAAATCAAGGCACTGATCGGCGATTCGGTGGAAAAGGTCGACCAGGGCAGCAAGCTTGTCGACGAGGCCGGCAAGACCATGGAAGAAATGGTAACTTCGGTGCAGCACGTGGCCGACATCATGAGCGAAATCACCGCTGCCAGCCAGGAACAGAGCGCCGGTATCGGCGAAGTCAATCAGGCCATCGCGCAGATGGACGAGATGACGCAGCAAAATGCAGCCCTGGTGGAGCAGGCCGCCGCTGCGGCGGAAAGCATGCAGGAGCAGGCCGCCCTCCTCGCCGACGCGGTATCGGTATTCAAGCTGGGCGATCACGACCGCGCCCCGCGCCGCCGCGTTGCCGTTCCGGCCCCATTGACAAGGGGGGGCGCTCCGGCGCCGGCCGAGGAGGAGGAAGCGCCCGCGCCTTCCGCCGGCACGGCTCTGGCTCCGCGCGCACAGAGCGCACCCAGTGTCCCGCGTGCGCCGGTAGTGGCGCCGGCCAATAACGACGATTGGGAAGAATTCTGATTGCCGCCGACGGCAATTCAACCGGAAGTATCAGGGTAAGCAGGGAACAGGGATGACGCAGGCAAGGCAGGGCAGGGCGGATTCGGCCAAGGAGTTTGAATTCACCGCAAAGGATTTCGAGCGCGTGCGCGGCTTGATCTACAAGCGTGCGGGCATTGCCCTGGCCGACAGCAAGCAGGAAATGGTCTACAGCCGCCTGGCGCGCCGCTTGCGCGCCACCGGCATGACTTCGTTTGTCGTCTCTCTCGATGAGCTCGAGCGCGGTACGGACAGCCAGGAGTGGGAGGCTTTTACCAACGCGCTGACCACCAACCTGACGTCGTTCTTCCGCGAGGCGCACCATTTTCCCATTCTTGCCGAGCATGTCGCCAGGCTCAGAGCCAAAAACAGCGGGCAGATCGAGGTCTGGTGTTCGGCCAGTTCCACCGGTGAAGAGCCTTACTCGATCGCGATCACCTTGTGCGA
Source organism: Burkholderiaceae bacterium (assembly GCA_036391935.1). Lineage (GTDB taxonomy): Bacteria > Pseudomonadota > Gammaproteobacteria > Burkholderiales > Burkholderiaceae_D > PKWO01. The sequence goes on from DASVYZ010000365.1 coordinate 976, forward strand.
AGCGTTCGGCACGCTGACGCCGCCGGCGCACGTGATCGCGACCGACATCGACACCAATGTCTTGAACACCGGCGCGCGCGGCATCTATCCGATCGAGCGCGTCGAGAAGCTGGCCCCGGAGCGCGCCAAGCGGTTTTTCCTGCGCGGCAAGGGCGAACAGGAAGGTTTGGTGCGCGTGCGGCCGGAATTGCAGAAAATGGTCACCTTCAAGCAATTGAATCTGCTCTCGGACGACTGGCCGGTATCGGGCCCGTTCGACGCCATTTTTTGCCGCAATGTGATGATCTATTTCGACAAGCCGACCCAGGGCAGGATCCTGTCCCGGTTTGCGCCTTTGATGAAGCCCGATGGCTTATTGTTTGCCGGCCATTCCGAGAATTTCCTGTACGTCACCGATGCCTTCAAGCTGCGCGGCAAGACGGTATACGAACTGGACCCGCAAGGCGCCGGCAAGCGGTTGCCTTCCCTGTCCAGGCAGGCGTGAAAGGAAGCAATGGTGCCCTTATGACAAACGCGCTGCAAGAACACTTCGCAACGAACGTCTACTATGACCGGACCTTCGACCGCGATGCCGCGAAGATCCTGCCGGGCGAGTACTATTTCACGGGCAAGGATATGTTGATCGTGACGGTGCTCGGTTCCTGTGTGGCAGCCTGCATCCGCGACCGCGTGACCGGTGTCGGCGGGATGAACCACTTCATGCTGCCCGACGGCGGCAACGATGCCGACAGCCCGGTATCGGCCTCGATGCGCTACGGCACCTATGCGATGGAAGTCCTGATCAACGATCTGTTGAAGGCCGGTGCGCGGCGCGAAAACCTCGAAGCCAAGGTATTCGGCGGCGGCAACGTGCTGCGCGGCTTCATCGCGATCAACGTCGGCGAACGCAATGCCCAGTTCGTGCGCGATTATCTCAAGGCCGAAAATATCCGCATCGTGGCGGAGGACTTGAACGACGTGCATCCGCGCAAGGTTTACTTTTTTCCGCGAACCGGTAAAGTGCTGGTGAAAAAATTGAAGCAAATGAACAACAATACACTGGTCAACCGCGAGCAGGATTACGCCAATCGTCTGCAGACCAACAAGGTGGCTGGCGATGTGGAATTGTTCTAGCGCGCGGCTCGAGCGGGGACAAGGGCAAGGCAAGAGGCAGAGATCATGAAGACCAAGGTGTTGATCGTCGACGATTCCGCGCTGATTCGCAGCGTCATGAGCGAAATCATCGGAAGCCAACCCGACATGGAGGTGGTGGGCGTGGCGCCCGATCCGCTGGTGGCGCGCGACCTGATCAAGCAGACCAATCCGGACGTCCTGACCCTGGACGTCGAAATGCCCAAGATGGACGGCCTCGACTTCCTCGAGAAGCTGATGCGCCTGCGCCCGATGCCGGTGGTGATGGTGTCGTCGCTGACGGAACGCGGGTCCGAAATCACCCTGCGTGCGCTCGAACTCGGCGCGGTCGACTTCGTCACCAAGCCCAAGCTGTCGATCCAGAGCGGCATGCGCGAATATGCCGATCTGATCGCGGATAAAATCCGCGGAGCCGCCAGGGCGCACGTCAAACCGCGGCAGGCCGCGCCGGCGCGCGCCGAAGGCGGTTTGCCGCTCTTGAGGAATCCGCTGACCAGCTCGGAAAAGTTGATCATCATCGGCGCTTCCACCGGCGGCACCGAAGCGATCAAGGATTTTCTGATGCAGATGCCTTCGGATTGCCCTGGCATCCTGATCACCCAGCACATGCCCGAGGGCTTCACCCGCTCTTTTGCCAAACGCCTGGACGGTTTGTGCAAGATCGCCGTGCGCGAAGCGGAAGAGGGGGAGCGTATCCTGCCCGGTCATGCCTTCATCGCGCCGGGGCACTCCCATCTTCTGCTGGCGCGCAGCGGCGCCAATTACGTGACCAAGCTCGACCAGGGCCCGCCGGTGAACCGGCACCGGCCATCGGTCGATGTGCTGTTCAACTCGGCGGCCCAGTGCGCAGGCAAGAACGCGGTCGGCGTTATCCTGACCGGCATGGGCAAGGATGGCGCGCAAGGCATGCTGGAAATGAAAAAGGCGGGGGCCTATAATTTCGCTCAAGACGAGGCGACGTGCGTGGTGTTTGGCATGCCGCGCGAGGCGATCGCTGTCGGAGCGGCCCATGAAGTCGGTCCACTGCCCGAGTTGCCCCGCATGGTTTTGGGTTATTTGGAGGCCCATGGCAGCCGTGCTTTACGCGTGTGATCCCAAATAGTGCGTTTGCACGGGCTGATATGTGCGGAATGAGTTCTGGTGCATAATAGCAACAACTTATGCTTGTTCGTGGTCCCGGAACATCGAACTACGAGTAAGATCGACAACGAATGCGAATTATTGGAGTGATTCATGGCGGGTCCGAATACTAAGTTTCTGGTTGTCGATGATTTTTCGACGATGCGCCGTATCGTGCGCAACCTGCTCAAGGAATTGGGCTACGCCAATGTCGATGAGGCCGAGGATGGCCAAATGGCCCTGTCCAAGTTGCGCAGCGAAGCGTTCGACTTTGTGATTTCGGACTGGAATATGCCGGTCATGGACGGCTTGACGATGTTGCAAAACATCCGCTCCGATCCGGCCCTGTCCAAGATGCCGGTCTTGATGGTCACGGCCGAAGCGAAAAAGGAAAACATCATCGCTGCCGCCCAAGCCGGCGCCAATGGCTACGTGGTGAAGCCTTTCACTGCCGCCACGCTCGACGAGAAACTCGCCAAGATCTTCGAAAAGCTCGAAAAGGGCGGTTGATATGAGCGTGGATCAATCCCAGTCGGCATCGGCGGCGCCTTCGGGGGCGGATGCGGGTTCGGATTTGAACGTCCAGCACGAGATGCTGACGCGCGTCGGCCTGATGACGCGCTCCTTGCACGACAGCCTGCGCGGCCTGGGCTTCGACAAGCTTATCGCCAAGGCCGCACACGATATTCCCGATGCGCGCGACCGCCTGGATTATGTTGCCAAGATGACGGAACAGGCGGCGCAGCGTGTACTCAATGCCGTCGATGCCGCGGGGCCGCTGCAGGATGCAATCGACAGCCAGGCGGCCAGCCTGGCCAACCGCTGGCAAGACCTGATTTCTTCCGGTTCGTTTTCCGAAGCGCAGGCGCGCGAATTGGCCGAGCAATCGATCGAATATTTCGACCAGGCACGCAGCAACGCCGGCGCCACCAAGCAGCACCTGATGGACATCATGATGGCGCAGGACTTCCAGGACTTGACGGGCCAGGTGATCAAGCGCGTCACCGAGCTGGCGCATGGCCTGGAACAGCAACTGGTGCAATTGCTGATCGATTATGCGCCGCCCGAGATCAAGCGCGAGGCCGGTTCGGGCTTGCTCAATGGTCCGCAAATCAATCCAGAGGGGAATGCCGACGTCGTAGCCGATCAAAGCCAGGTCGACGATCTGTTGGAGAGCCTGGGCTTCTGATTCTGGGGCCTGTTGATATATGATTTGGGAGATGCGTTCAAACCAAAATGCGTGCTGGCAAGCCGTGCAACGCCGCCAGCGCGCATTTTGGCTTGAACCCGGAGGGAAGGTGCCGTATGCGTCGCACGCCGTTGTTACGACTCCTTGCCGTAGTGCCGCTACGACGCGTCGCCGCGCCTAGGCCTGCAACGCATACGGTACCTTCGCACTCCCAAATCATATGTCAACAGGCCCCCGGCCCGGTGTTTCCGGACACGACATTTTTCCATTGAATTGAACCCCATGTTAGAAAACCATATCATCGTTCGCGAGCCGGTGATCGATGCCAAGCAAAAGGTGCTGGGCTTCGAATTGAGCTTGCAGGGAGCGGACGGATCGGCTCCGCGACTGGAGCATTACGTCGAGCTGGCGGAATTTCTCGCCAGCCAGCTGAACCGCCAGGAAACCGGCTGGCTGCTGGGCGATTGCAAGGTCTATCTCGACACGTCGCCGTTGGTCATCGCCAGCGAGGCCTTGCTCGGCTTGCCGCCCAAGAGCATGGCGCTGGCCGTGCAGGCCGAAGACTTTGCCGACGCCGATATGGCGGCCGGTCTTGCCACGGCACGCTCCGAAGGCAGTGCCGTGATCGCGCGTTGCCCCGGCGTCGAAGCGATAACCACAGCCTTGCTGGCCCACGTCACGCATGTCGAAGTGCCTTACGATGCCGCGCGTCAGCCGGTCCTGATGCAGGCGGCTGCCAAGCTCAAGAGCGCCTCGATCGGCTTGGTGGCGCGCGGTGTGCAAAGCTGGGCCGATTTCGATTTTTGCGCCATGCATGGGATCGATGCGCTGATCGGCAAGCTGCACGCCGTCACCAAGCCCGGCAGCCATCCCAAGGGGTTGAATCCGGCACAGGCCATGATCCTGCAATTGATGGATATGGTGCGCAAGAATGCCGACGTTCGCCAGTTGGAAGGCGTGTTGAAGCGTGATGCCGGCTTGTCGTACAAGCTCCTGCGCTACATCAATTCGGCAGGTTTCGGTCTGGGCGCGGAAATCCAGTCGCTGAAACATGCGGTGACGATGCTCGGCTATTCGCCGCTGTACCGCTGGCTTTCGGTGTTGCTGGCATCGGCTTCCGGCGGCGGCTACACGCCCATCCTGATGCAGACGGCCGTGGTGCGCGGCCGCTTTGCCGAATTGCTGGGCAAGGGCTTTGTACCGAAGGGCGAGGCCGATAATCTGTTCGTAGCCGGCATGTTCTCGCTCCTGGACCGCTTGCTCGGCATTCCGATGGAACAGGTACTGGAAAAGATCCAACTTCCCGAACCCGTATGCCAGGCCCTCCTGGCGCGCGAAGGCATGTACGGTCCTTTCCTGGCTCTGGCTGAAGCATGCGAATACGGCGGCACGGACAAGATTGGCGAATTGGCCGAATCGATGTTCATCAACGCCACGCAAGTCAACGAAGCGCATCTCGCCTCCCTGGCTTGGGCGCAAAACCTCAAGCTGTAGGCTGCTTTGTCGGGTAGAAACTGATTCTGCCCGGCAACCAATGAAAAAGCGGCACATTCCACCCCCTGTTTCACCGATGATCGCCGGCCGTGCTGGCCAATAATCTCTCCTATAGCCCCAAATAGGCAGCTTTTGCCTATGCGGATGAAATAGAGGAGCCGTCGGCATGGCCGAAGATAGCGATCAGGAACGGACAGAAGCCCCATCGGCGCGGCGCCTTGAGCAGGCGCGCGAAGATGGCGACGTTCCCCGGTCGCGGGAACTGTCGACCTGTACCGTATTGCTCGCCGCGGGCCTCGGCATGTGGTTCATCGGCGGCGGCGTGGTACAGCAGATCGACGCCTTGCTGAGTTCGGTGCTGAGCCTGGACCGTGAGGCGGCATTCGACCCCAATCTCTTGTTCGCGCGCATAGGCGGGCACTTGGGCGGCTTGCTGGTATCCGCGGCGCCGTTTGCAGTCCTGCTCATGATCGCCGCGGTCGCAGCACCGCTTTTCATCGGCGGCTGGCTGTTCTCGGCCAATGCGCTGATCCCGAATTTCGCCAAGATGAACCCGGTTACGGGCTTGGGTAACATGATTTCAATGCGTGCCCTGGTCGAACTGCTCAAGGCGATCGGCAAGACTCTGCTGGTGGGCAGCGTGGCCTGGGTCGTCATTTCGCACCAGGTCGACGCGATGATCGGGCTGACCGGCGAGTCGATCCAGGATGGCAGCATGCATATGGCGCATCTGTTGTTGACCGGTTTCATCGCCATCACGGGCGGCTTGATCGTGATCGCCTTGATCGACGCGCCTTACCAGCTCTGGCAATACAACGACAAGCTCAAGATGACACGCCAGGAATTGCGCCAGGAATCGAAAGAGTCCGACGGCAATCCCGAAATCAAGGGGCGCATCCGCAATCTGCAGCGCGAAATGGCAAGGCGCCGCATGATGGCCAACATACCCAAGGCCGACGTGGTCGTGACCAACCCGACGCACTTTGCCGTGGCGCTGCAATACAAGAGCGGCAGCAATGGCGCGCCGCGCGTGGTAGCCAAGGGCGCCGACGAAGTGGCGGCGCGTATCCGCGAAATCGCAAGCGAAAACAGGGTGCCCTTGCTCGAAGCGCCGGCACTGGCGCGCGCGCTGCACCGCCATACCGAATTGGGCGACGAGATTCCGCAGGCGCTGTATACCGCCGTGGCTGAAGTGCTGGCCTACGTCTATCAGTTGCGCATGTACCGCGAGCAGGGCGGCGCGATGCCGGACGAGCCGGACGAACTGGACGTACCGCCGGAATTGGATCCGCAAAACCCCGCGGCCAAGTCGAAGGCGGAAGCACGGCGCATATTGAACTGATTGAGAAAGACAGATGGCAACACGGATTGAAACCATGAGATTGCCGGCCTGGATGACAGGTGCGGGTTCGCGCGCGGTGGCGGCGCCGATCTTGATCGTCATGATGCTGTCGATGATGATCCTGCCGTTGCCCTCATTCGCGCTCGACATCTTTTTCAGCTTCAACATCGCCTTGTCGGTGATTGTGCTGTTGACGAGCCTGTACACCGTCAAGCCGCTGGACTTCATGGTGTTCCCGACCGTGCTGCTGGTGTCGACCATGCTGCGCCTGTCGCTCAACGTGGCTTCGACGCGCGTGGTCCTGACCGAAGGCCATACCGGGCCCGATGCAGCCGGCAAGGTGATCGAAGCCTTCGGCCACTTCCTGATCGGCGGAAATTATGCGGTCGGCATCATCGTCTTCATCATACTGACCATCATCAACTTCACCGTCGTCACCAAGGGGGCCGGCCGTATCGCCGAAGTGGGCGCGCGTTTCGCCCTCGATGCCATGCCCGGCAAGCAGATGGCGATCGACGCCGACTTGAATGCCGGCTTGATCGGCGAGCAGGAAGCGCGTCGCCGCCGCCGCGAAGTGGGCCAGGAAGCCGAATTCTACGGCGCGATGGACGGTGCGTCCAAATACGTGCGCGGCGATGCCATCGCCGGCATCATGGTCACGGTGATCAATATCGTCGGCGGCTTGATCGTCGGCATGGTGCAGCACGATCTCGATTTCGGCACCGCCATCAAGACCTATACCTTGCTTGCCATCGGCGACGGCCTCGTGGCGCAGATTCCTTCGCTGGTGATTTCGACCGCAGCCGGCGTGGTGGTGTCGCGCGTGGCGAGCGAGCAAGACATCGGCGGCCAACTGGTGGGCCAGTTGTTCGCCAAGCCGCAGGTCTTGTATATCACGGCCGGTATCGTCGGCGGCTTGGGCGTGATTCCCGGCATGCCGCATCTGGCCTTCCTGCTGCTGGCAGCCTTGCTGGCCGGCAGCGCCTGGCTGGTCACACAGCGCGCCAAGGCGGTCGCCGTTGCGCCGCCGCCGCCTTCCACGGCCGCGCCGACCACGCCGCCGGAGGAAGAGGCGACCTGGCAGGATATCGTGCCGGTCGATACGCTCGGACTGGAAGTCGGTTATCGCCTGATTCCGCTGGTCGACAAGACGCAAAGCGGCGAATTGCTGCGCCGGATCAAGGGGATACGCAAGAAATTTGCCCAGGAAGTCGGCTTCCTCGCGCCGCCGGTGCATATCCGCGACAACCTCGAATTGAAGCCTTCGGCTTATCGCATCACCTTGAAGGGGGTAGAGGTCGGCAACGGCGAAGCGCACAACGGGCAGTTCCTGGCCATCAACCCCGGCATGGTAACGGGCAACCTGCCCGGCGCGGTGACCAAGGACCCGGCCTTCGGCTTGCCGGCAACCTGGATCGACGCCTCGATGCGCGAACAGGCGCAAGCCATGGGTTATACGGTGGTCGATGCCGGCACGGTGGTGGCGACGCACCTGAACCACTTGATCACAACCAATGCCTCGGACCTGCTGGGGCGCCAGGAAGTGCAGCAATTGCTCGACCATCTGGCCAAGGATTCGCCCAAGCTGGTGGAAGATCTGGTGCCGAAGACGATTTCACTGGCGACGCTGCAAAAGGTTTTGCAAAACCTGCTGGCCGAAGGAGTGCACATCCGCGACATGCGCACCATCATCGAAACCATCGCCGAACATGCGGCTACGGTGCGCGATGCCAACGATCTCACGGCACTGGTGCGCGTCGCCCTGGGCCGCGCCATCGTGCAACAGATTTTCCCGGGCGCCGACGAACTTTCCGTCATGGCGCTCGACAACCGGCTCGAGCGTCTCTTGCTGCAAGCGCTGCAAACCAGCGGCCCGAACGGCGAAGGCATCGAACCCGGGCTGGCCGACAATATCGTCAGCCAGACCGAGATCGCCACCACCGCGCAGGAGCAGCTCGGCATCACGCCGGTGCTGCTCGTG
>DASVYZ010000366.1:0-2405 GCA_036391935.1 Burkholderiaceae bacterium
TGTTGTAGACCACGAAATTGCTGATGTTGGAAGCTTGCACCAGCCGTGCCGTGCCGCTGATCAGGTCGCCGCGCCCGTCTACGGTGCCCGGTCCCATCAGGCCCGCATTGGTGCCGGTCATGTGGATCAACTGGGCATTGCCGGCATAGCTGTTGTTGCCGTAGAGCGTGACGCCCGAATCGATCACCAGGACCGCGCCGTCGATGGTAAGGCTGTTGGTGTAAAACGCATTGTTCGATCCCGAAGCGGCAAGCACCACGCTCTTGCCCGTGCCCTGGCAGCCGTTGAGCGCCGATTGCAGCCGGCTGGTGTCATCCGTGCTTGGCGGAGAAGAACGGCTGCTGCTCGAGAACGTTGCCGTCAACGTCTTGCAAACCGTTGGGTAAGCCGGCTGGCTGACGCTGCGGCTATCGCCGGTTGCCAGCGTCTGTGCCGAGACAGCGCCGGCAATAAGGCTGCCCGCGACGATTGCCGCCAGACAGAACCAGGGGGTAGATGAGATACGCATGAATGATGTCTCCTAAGGAATTAACGTTGATTTGAATCAATCTCACATCAATGCATCGGACTTTGGTCCGGCCAAAAATTGCAAAATCACAATAATTGGCCTGACCAATGTATACTGGCCTGGTCAATTTGTAAACCTGGTCAGACCAAAAGTGATCGCAAAGCGGTTTTTGATACCTCCAGCCGCAGGCATCTGCCGGCTTCGGCGATTCGAGGCAAGGCTTACAGGAACGTGCATGGGGTTCCGCCCCCCTGAACAGGCAATGCGCGTCGACATTGATGGGCGCGGCATAGCGCCGGCATGGCGGCGGGTGGCGTTCACCACAGCGTCTTCGCCGCCCAAGTCAGCAATGGTTACGGGCAACCGAAACGAATTTCAAATCCCGCCGGCCAGCACCTCGGCCAATTGCGCGCTGTTCAATATCTGGACCTTGCGTCCGGACACGCGGATCATCCCTTCCAACGCAAAATCATGCAACACGCGCGAAACCGTCTCCGGTGTCAGCCACAGGAGCGCGGAAATCGTCTCACGGCTGCATGGCAGCGCGAAGTCATCACAATTCCGGATTTGCCTTTGCCTGAGAAAGTAGCCGGCCAGCCGTTGTCTTGCCGACTGTGTTTGACGTTCGAGCGTACGCATCAGGGCGCAGAATTGGCGCGAGACGCAGCTTGCCAATTCGCGCGAGAATGCCGGGCTCTCTTCCAGCAGCGCAAATATGGGAGCCCGCGCCACGCACAGGATCAAGGAATCGGCACTGGCCTTGACGCCGGCCGAATGCGGCTCCGCAGCGAGCATCTCCGCCAAGCCGAAACATGCGCCGTCTTCGAGTATCGCCACGGTCCGCTCCGCACCGCCCTTGGGAGGAAGCGCAATGACGACCTGTCCGAAGACGAGGAAATAGGCGCCGTCCGCGCTGCTGCCCGGCGCAACAATTTCCGTTTCGCGCTTGGCTTCGACCGCCGCCGTATGCTGCGCAACAAGGGCGAGACGATCCCTATCCAGGCCCTTGAAGGGCACTGCATGTGCGAGCAGGTTGATGATGTTGTTGCGGCGCTTGTTCACGATGGGTATAGGTCATGTTCAAGTGTCGACCGGTGCCGGCCACGGCCTTATCGGGCCGCGGCGCCGGCCGGGAATATGAACGGCAAGGAGGACCCGCGGCGTTCGGCCGCCGCCGCCATTTCCCGCTTCGCCACCGCGCGCAGGTGCACTTCGTCGGGACCGTCGGCGATGCGCAACGCGCGCGCCCCGGTCCACATGGCGGCGAGCGGCGTATCCGCACTCAAGCCCATGGCGCCGAACACCTGCATGGCGCGGTCGGACACTGCCATCTGCATGCGCGGGACAAGGGCCTTGATCATGGAAATCTCGCCGGCTGCCGCTTTCGCGCCGTGCGCGTCGATCAGCCATGCCGTCTTCAATACGAGGAGGCGCGCCTGCTCGATTTCCATGCGCGACAAAGCGATCCATTCTGCAACCGGGCCATGCTGATGCAGGTGGCGTCCGAAGGCACGGCGCTCGCCGGCGCGTTCGCACATCAACTCGAGCGCCAGTTCGGCTTGCCCGATGGCGCGCATGCAATGGTGGATGCGGCCAGGGCCCAGGCGTGCCTGCGCGATCGCGAAACCGGCGCCCTCTTCATGGATCAGGTTGGAGCATGGCACGCGCACATTGCGCAACAGCAGTTCGCAATGCCCTTCCAGTGCAAGGTGGTGCATCACCGGAATGTTGCGTTCCACACTCAAGCCCGGCGTATCCATCGGCACCAGAACCATGCTTTGGCGCCGGTGCGTTTCCCCGTCCGGGTCGGTCACGCCCATCACGATCGCGACCCGGCAATGGGGATGCGCCGCCCCGGTGATGAACCATTTGCGCCCGTTGATCACATAGTGGCTGC
>DASVYZ010000367.1:0-7339 GCA_036391935.1 Burkholderiaceae bacterium
AAGGCCACGTAGCCGAGATCGAGCAGGCCGGCAAAGCCGACCACGATGTTCAAGCCCAAGGCGAGCATGATGTACAGCAGGGCGCAATCCATGATGCGCACCCAGGAATTGCCGAAATTGGCGGCGATGAAGGGAAACAGCAACAGCAGCGCGAGCAGCGCAACCAGTTGCCGTTTGGGCGCCCATATCACATCCAGCCTTCTCCCCGCCCACGTCGTGCCTGACATCGCGTGTCTCCCTGTTGTAGATGGAATTTCCACTGCAATGGTAGGCAGGCGCAATCCAAAGATTGCACGCATTTTCTCGGACTTTCCGGAATTTTTATTGGCGAGGTAGCGGTCGGTGTGCGGCGATGCCGGATGACGCACCGCTACTGCGGTACTCCTTCCTTACGACAACGCGAGTCCGAATACGGTCCCTGGAATTTGTCCCAGATATCGCCCGGCGAATTCTGCGAGCACAGGATGGTGTGATTGATGCGATGCTGCCAGCGGTACCATGGCGCAGCCGAGGCATATGCGGCCCAGGCTGCGGCGAGAGCAACAACAAGCGCGGCAAGTTTGAGACTACGGCGTTTCATTGGCTTCCTTGTCTTTCGGCCTGATCCACGACATGAGTTCCTCGTGACTGATGTTGAGCAGCCTTTCAATGGCGGCGTAGTCGTCCGGCAGCGCCGGGTCGTTCCAGCCGTTGGCCGAATGGCGCGCCAGGTCGACGGCAAGCTTGACGTTTTTCACGCGCGAATTCTCGGCGTGCGCGTCGTCCATCAATTGGGTCAGCAATTCGGGCAGGTGCCAGTGCTGGCATAGCGCAAGTTGCAGGTCGAGCAGATGGAAGCCGAGAACATGCTCCTGAATCTGGGCGCTTCTCGCGGTCGGGTTGGCTTTTTTCAGCGCCTGGATTTCCATCGCTTTTTGCGGCGCGAAACACAAGAGCGCGATCTCGGCCACGTCGTGCAAGAGCGCGGCGACGGAAATTTCCTCGGCGCGCTTGTCGTAACGCCAGGTGGCCCAGTTGAAGGCCCAACGCTGCGCCACTTGGGCCCGCTTGACCAGTTGGATCAATTGCAGCATGGCCTGCGGATGCGGCTTCAAAACGTCTTCGATCACGTCGAGTTTTTCGAAATGACGGAAGAAGGGGTTGACGCCCAGCATGATGATGGCATTGCCGACCGTGGTGATTTCCTGCATCTGGCGCTTGCCCACCGCTTCGTGCAGGTAGGACAGCACACGTAGCGTCATCAAGGGGTCGTGCAGCACGAATTGGGTGATCTCGCGCGCATTGATCGAGTCGATGCGCTTGTGCGCATCGACCATGCTGCGAAAGGTTTGACGCAAGACCGGCACCTGGTGCGCGCCCAGCACATTGACCCAGGCCTGGACCTTGGTCTCTTGCGCGGGATCCATCTTATGCTCCGACATCTCAGGCCACGCGCGTGGGCGTGGTGGCGTCGTCGCCGACCACGGTATTCCATTGGCGCACGCGCCAGCTCTTGACCAGGCCGTTCTTGACGTAGGGGTCGGCCTTGGCGAAAAACTCGACACGGTCCGGGTTATCGCATTCGAACAACAGCATGGCCTGGTCGGTTGGTTCGCTCAACGCCCCGGCCAACACCAGTCCCAGCGTTTCCTTGGCCTTCCAGGCCAGCTCGAGATGAGCGGCACGGAAGTCGGGCCGGCGCTGCAGGTAATCGTCGGCCAAGTCATATATCAAAAGATAGTGCATGATGTGCTCCAATTCGTCTCTATCTCCACTGTACCATCTGCGCCGCATGTGCACCAAGCATGACATTTTCATGACTTTGATGTCGACTGCGCAATCGCAGGTATGATTTGTGCATAGCCGCAACATGTAAATTCCACTCTGAAGAAAGGCATTCTTCATGGCAATTCGTGTCGCTCTGCATCATAAGACAAGCTATCGCTACGACAGGCTGGTCGGGCTGTCGCCCCATGAAGTGCGGCTGCGCCCCGCCCCGCATGCGCGCACCCCCATCCTGTCCTACTCGCTGGGCATCAAGCCCAAGCAGCATTTCATCAATTGGCAGCAAGACCCTTACGGCAATTTCATTGCGCGGTTGGTGTTCCCCGAAAAGACCGATGAATTGGAGATCACGGTCGATCTCGTGGCCGATATGGCGGCGATCAACCCATTCGACTTTTTTATCGAAACCGGCGCAGAAACCTTTCCCTTCACTTATGAGGAGCGCCTTCTTCAAGAGTTGGCGCCCTACATGCGTGCAGAACCGGCCGGAGCCATGCTCGGCGGCTGGCTGGCTGCCGCGAAGCGGGACTTGCTCGAGCCCGACCTGCGCACGATCGACTTCCTGGTCGCACTGAATCAGCGCCTGCAACGGCAGATCGATTACCTGGTGCGCATGGAGCCGGGCGTGCAAACCCCGGAACAGACGCTGGAAAAGGCTTCCGGCTCTTGCCGCGATTCGGGCTGGCTATTGGTGCAAATCCTGCGCTGTTTTGGGTTGGCGGCGCGCTTCGTGTCGGGTTACCTGATCCAGTTGACCGCCGACATGAAGGCCCTCGATGGCCCCTCGGGCACGGCGGTCGATTTCGCCGATCTGCATGCCTGGGCCGAAGTCTATGTCCCCGGGGCCGGCTGGATCGGGCTCGATCCCACCTCGGGCATGCTGGCCGGCGAGGGTCATATTCCGCTGGCCTGCACCGCCATGCCGGGCTCGGCGGCGCCCGTCATCGGCGCCATCGGCGAGGTTGCCAAGGACGAATTCAGCCACGAGATGCGCGTCACGCGCATCCATGAAGACCCGCGCGTGACCAAGCCTTACAGCGAAGAGGACTGGAATGCGATCGATGCGCTGGGCAGGAAGGTCGATGCGGACTTGCAAGCCTTCGACGTGCGCCTGACCCAGGGCGGCGAGCCGACTTTCGTCTCGATTGACGACATGGACGGCGCGGAGTGGAACACCGCCGCGCACGGCGACGACAAGCGCCGTCTGGCGCACGACCTGACACGCAGGCTCAAGGGCAAGTTCGCCCCGGGCGGCTTGCTCCATTATGGCCAAGGCAAGTGGTATCCGGGCGAGCCGCTGCCGCGCTGGGCGTTCAACATCTATTGGCGCGCCGACGGCCAGCCGATGTGGCGCGACCCGGCGCTGTTTTCCGTCGCCGGGGAAAACGACGGCTACGGTCCGGCAGTGGCCCAGCGTTTTTCGCGCGAACTGGAGCGCGCCCTGGGTCTGGCCGACGGCAGTATGATCCCGGCTTTTGAGGATGTGCTGCACTACACGGCCCTGGAACAGCGCCTCCCGGTCAATATCGACCCCTTGAAAGTTGATCTCAAGGACGGCGAAGAGCGCCGCCGCCTGGCCAGGCTGCTGGAACGCGGACTCGGCACCGTATCGGGCTATGTGCTGCCCTTGCGCGCTCGGGATTTTCCCACGGAGCGCCACGCCAAGTGGCAGACCAGCCGCTGGCCTTTGCGCCGTGAAAATCTGTACCTGATCCCCGGCGATTCGCCGCTCGGCTTGCGCCTGCCCCTGGCTGCCCTGCCCTGGGTGGCGCCCACGGAACGCTTCCAGGAATTCGAGCTCGACCCCTATGCGCCGCGCGCGCCCCTTGCGCCTGCAGCCCCGGCGCATGACGGCATGCCCGCCACACCTGTGATGCAAGGCACCTGCCTGCCGCCGCCGGTTTCGGGCGATGCCGTGATCCATACCGCGCTGTGCGTGGAAGTGCGTGAAGGCCGGCTGCATGTATTCATGCCGCCCCTGCACCGCATCGAGGACTATCTCGACCTGTTAGCCGTCATCGAGGATTGTGCGGCGCGGCTCAAGTTCAAGCTTTGGATCGAAGGCTATACGCCGCCGCGCGATGCGCGCATCAAACTGCTCTCGGTCACACCCGACCCCGGCGTGATCGAAGTCAACGTGCATCCCGCCTCCAACTGGGAAGAACTGGTGCACGTCACCACCACGCTGTACGAGGAAGCGCGCCAGTCCCGTCTTGGCACGGAAAAATTCATGCACGACGGGCGCCACACCGGCACCGGCGGCGGCAACCACGCCACGCTGGGCGGTGCCACGCCGGCCGACAGCCCCATGCTGCGCCGGCCCGATGTGTTAAAAAGCCTGATCACGTATTGGCAAAACCATCCGGCGCTGTCTTACCTGTTCTCGGGCACCTTCATCGGTCCGACCAGCCAGGCGCCGCGCGTGGATGAGGCACGCGACGACAATTTGTACGAACTCGCCATCGCCTTCCAGCAAATGGAGCAGGTGTTGCCCGGCCTGGCCGAGAGCGAGCGCCCCTGGCTGGTGGACCGGCTGTTGCGCAACCTGCTGGTCGATCTGACCGGCAACACGCATCGTGCCGAATTCTCGATCGACAAGCTCTATTCGCCCGAAGGCCCAACCGGGCGGCTTGGCCTGGTCGAGTTGCGCGCCTTTGAAATGCCGCCGCATGCGCGCATGAGCCTGGTGCAGATGCTACTGCTGAGGGCCCTGGTGGCGCGCTTCTGGCGCAAGCCCTATGAAGGCAGGCTGGTGCACTGGGGCACGGGCTTGCACGACCGCTGGATGCTGCCGCATTTCGTGGCGCAAGACATGCGCGACGTGGTGCACGATCTGAACCGGCATGGCTATGGCTTCGAGCCGCACTGGTTCGACGCCTTCACGGAGTTCCGCTTCCCGCGCTACGGCACGGTGGCCTACGAGGGCGTGGAACTCGAGCTGCGCCAGGCGATCGAACCCTGGCATGTGCTGGGCGAGGAAATGGGAAGCGGCGGCACGGCACGCTACGTCGATTCCTCGGTCGAACGCATGCAGGTAAGGGTGCGCGGCATGACCGGTACGCGCCACATCGTCGCCTGCAACGGCCGGCGCATGCCCTTGCATCCGACCGGCGTGCCGGGCGAATACGTGGCCGGGGTGCGTTTCCGTGCCTGGAGCCCGTGGTCTGCCCTGCACCCGACGATCAAGATGCATGGCCCGCTGGTGTTCGACCTGGTCGATACCTGGAACGGCCGCGCCGTCGGCGGCTGCACCTACCATGTCTACCACCCAGGCGGGCGAGCCGAAACCGGTTCGCCGGTCAATGCCAATGCGGCCGAGGCGCGGCGCTTTGCACGGTTTTGGGGGCATGGGCACACGCCGGGGCCGATGGCCGTGCGCGAAGAAGGCTTGAATCCGAGTTTTCCGCATACACTCGATTTGCGCTGGCTGGCGAATTAGCCGCCCTCGTTATTTCCGTTAGGTTGGCGTTGAGCGAAGCCAAACCCAACATTAGGCGGCTGACACTGTCGCGGGGATTGATTTGACGCGCGGATGTTGGGCCGGGCAACGCTTGGCTTCGCTGACGCGTAACCCAAGCTACGAATCCGGCGGCCGGTGCAACAAAATCGGCGAAAATCACGCCAAATCCGCCACGGCTCCTCCCCCTCTGGCATCATAGAGGGCAAAGTCAGGACTGAAGCAGTTCCATGGAAAGCCCCTTGTTCGACCATTATCCGCAAGCCGACGGCCGTTACGACGAGATGTTCGATGCCGCCGGCCAGCCGCGCCCGCACTGGCAGACGGTCCTCGACCACCTCGCCGCCGAACGGCCCGAATTGATGCACCAGCGTGTCGAATCGGTGGAGCGGCAGGTGCGCGAGAACGGCGTCACCTACAACATCTACAACGATACGCGCGGCGCCCTGCGGCCCTGGGATTTGAACGTGCTGCCCTTCGTGCTGCCGGCCGGAGAGTGGTCGTTCATCGAGGATGCGGTGCGCCAGCGCGCCGATGTCTTGAACCGCGTGCTGGTCGACGTTTATGGTCCGCAGCGCCTGCTGGCCGAGGGTCTGTTGCCGGCCGCGCTGGTGCATGGTCACGCCGGCTTTCTGCGGCCCTGCCACGGCATCGGCCATCCAGGCAACGTGGCCCTGCATTTCTACGCGGTCGACCTGGCTCGCGCGCCGGACGGCCAGTGGTGGGTGGTGAGCGACCGCATGCAGGCGCCGTCGGGCGCCGGCTATGCCGTGGAAAACCGCGTGGTGGTGTCGCGCGTCTTCCCCGACCTGTTCCGCGACATGGGGGTGCAGCGCCTGGGCGGATTCTTTTCCACCATGCGCGACAGCCTGGCCCATTGGGGCCGCCAATGCGCAATCAATTCGGAGGTCCAGGGCGCGCCGCCCTTGCGCGAGGATGAGCAGCCGCTGATCGTGCTGCTGACGCCGGGGCCCTACAACGAGACTTACCACGAACATGCCTTCCTGGCGCGATATCTCGGCTTTCCTCTGGTCGAGGGCAGCGATTTGACTGTGCGCAGCGGCCGCGTGTTGCTCAAGACTCTCTCGGGCTTGCAGCAGGTGCACGTGATCGTGCGCCGCGTCGACGACGACTATTGCGACCCGCTCGAATTGCGCGCCGATTCCGCGCTCGGCGTGCCCGGCCTGGTCGAGGCCGTGCGGCGCGGCACCGTGCTGGTGACCAATTCGCTCGGTTCCAACCTGCCCGAATCGGGCGCGCTGCTGGGCTTCTTGCCGGCCATCAGCGAGCGCCTGCTGGGCGAGCCGCTCAAGATGCCTTCGGTCGGCACCTGGTGGTGCGGCGAACCGGCGGCGCTCGAGCATGCGATCGAGCATCTCGACAGCATGATCGTCAAGCCGACCTTTCCGCAATTGCGCCTCTTCCCCGTGTTCGGCGAAGACACGCAAGGGGAGGAGCGCGAGGCGCTGATCGCGCGCATGCGCGCCGATCCGCAGCACTACGTGGCGCAGGAGATCGTGCGCCTGTCGCAGGCGCCGCTGTGGCGCGAAGACGGCGCGGAGGCGGGAATGGACGCCACCGCGATCGGCTTGCGGGTGTTCGCCTGCGCCACGCCGGAAGGCTATGTGGTGATGCCCGGCGGCTTGACGCGTACCGCCACCGGCGCCGA
This sequence comes from Burkholderiaceae bacterium, assembly GCA_036391935.1. Taxonomy (GTDB): domain Bacteria; phylum Pseudomonadota; class Gammaproteobacteria; order Burkholderiales; family Burkholderiaceae_D; genus PKWO01. The sequence goes on from DASVYZ010000367.1 coordinate 6,891, forward strand.
CGCGCGCGTGATCGCGATGCAGCGCGGCGGCGGCAGCAAGGATACCTGGGTGCAGGCGGCCGGCCGCATCGACAACGTGAGCCTGCTGCACCGCCACACCGGCAGAAGCGGCCTGATCCGCGAGGACACCCACCTCTCGTCGCGCGTGGCGGAAAACCTGTACTGGTTCGGGCGCCACATGGAGCGCTGCAATAACGTCTGCCGCCTGACGCGCGCCGCGCTCGACTACATGTTCACCAACCAGGCCGAATACCGCGGCGGCGAATGGCCGGCGATCCAGTGGCTGTGCGCACACTTCGACCTGGTGCAGGGCGACATCGCCTACCGCATCCGCGCGCAGGATCAGAACCAGGCCGACCTGCCCGGCCTGGAAATCGACACCGTGGCGGCCGACACCGATATGGAAGAAGCGCTGCTGCACAGCATTTCGAGTTTCGACGTGCCCGGCC
>DASVYZ010000368.1:0-3943 GCA_036391935.1 Burkholderiaceae bacterium
AGTGTTCTTCCGCGACCTCTTCGCCCAACTCGATGAAGTCACCTGGTAAGGGCCGGGTCGCGCCATGGATGCCAACAAGCTGCGTGCCGAGGTATTCGAAAAGACCGGCATCAAGGTCGATACCACCGATCCCATCTTTGCGCTGGTAGCGTTGAACGATGCCGTGCTGGCTGACTATGCACGGAAAAATCTGGCTGGCCTGCAGGAGGCAAGCGAAAAGCTGCAGGAGCAGACCAGTCTGTTGCTCGATGCCGGCGAGCGTACCAAGGCGTTGTTGCTGCAGATGGGCCACAAGGTGGATGATCCGGTGCCGCCCGCCGCAACGGCAAAGGCCGTCGGCAAACCGTCGGGCGCGCCCATGCCGCCACTGATATTGGCCAGCGTGACGGCCGTGCTGGCCGCGGTGCTGGCCTTGGCCGGCCAGTCCGTGTTCGCGCCGACGCGGCCCTTGCCCGCCGTAGCACAGCCGGCGCCAGTGACGGCTTCAGCGCCGGCATTGACGCCCGAACAGCAACAAATGATGCAAAACGGAGAAAGGTTTGCGAAGGCCTGGCCCAAGCTCGATGCCAAGACTCAGGCCAAGATACAGGCCGCGATGCAGTAAGCCGTGTTGGTGTCGGCAGGCTGTTGAAAACCGCAGCGGGCGGACCGAAAACGGCCCGCGCGGTAGGTTTGCAACTAGGCCAACATGCCCAGCGTGGCGGCCTTGACGGCAGCCTGCGTCTTGTTCGACGCACCGAGCTTGTTGACGACGTTGTTGATGTGGAAATTCACCGTACGCTCGGACACTTGCAAAATCTGGCCGATCTCGTAGGCGGTCTTGCCTTCGGCGGTCCAGCGCAGGACTTCCTTTTCGCGCAAGGTCATGGTGATCAGCGTCTCGGGCGCATATTTCGGCACCAGGATGCGCGACATGTTGGCATGGGAAAACTGCGCCAGCCATGCCATCTTGATCTTGTTTTCGAACAGCTCGTAGTCGCTCATTTGCGCTACCGAGCGTGCCAGCGTCAGCATGCCCACCGAGCCCGTCGCATCGCGCGAGGTCTGGGTCCAGCCATAGTGCAAACCAAGTTCGCGCGCCTCGGCCCATTTTTCCGGCGCTTCGACGAACACCTCATTGGTGCGCGGAATCGACTGTTGCTGATTGCGCGCGGCAAGCTCGGCAAGCGATTCCTCATCGAGGTAAGTGTTGCGTTCCTGGTGCGCAAAGGACCAGCTCTTGGAAAAATTGTTGAACGATGCGACAAAGGGCCGCGAGATCGGCACGGACATCTGTATGCCGTAGGCGCAATAGTCGAACCCCATATCCTTGGCCAGAACCGCAATTTCATCGAATAACTGCTGTTCCGACTCGATCATCGCCAGGGCTTTAAGATGATCTTCGTGCCATGATTTCATGATTACTTTCCCCCACTTGATCCACAGGCCACAATCGCAAAGCTGGAGCTTCGTCTCGTAAAAGGTCAGATGTTTCGATTTTTGACAATACTGCAATCACTCAAATCAGAATCATACTCTATCGGCAACACCTGTCTTGGTCTTTTTCTGTTGATTCTTAGTCGATTTTTCATCGATTTTCAGACACATTTCCGCTGGTCTGAAAGAGTACCATCAAGCATAGCCTTTCGACAGACATATGCAAGATGCAGGAGGTTAATTCTTCCCGCAAAGAAATTTTTACAAACGGAGATTATTTCATCGTTTGGATATTTTTTTGCAGCGCACAAGATATACTGATACCGAGTTCATTTCCGGGAGTCATTGCTTGAATTCCAGCGCGGTGAAGGGGTTGACAAGGATCACGATCGTTGGCGGCGGCGCAGGTGGCTTGGAGCTGGCCGTCAAACTGGGAAGAAAATTGGGCAAGTCAGGCAAGGCGCAGATCACGTTGATCGATGCCTGTCCCACCCATCTCTGGAAACCGCTGCTGCACCAGGTGGCAGCCGGTACGCTCGACAGCCACGCCGACGAACTCGAATACTATGCACTGGCTCGCAAACACCACTTCAGCTTTCGCCTGGGGCGCATGGATGGCCTGGACCGCGAGCGCAAGGAAGTGCTGCTCTCGCCCATTCACGATGAAAACGGCGAAGAAATCCTGCCGCGCCAGGCTGTCGCTTACGACACGCTGGTGCTCGCCCTGGGCAGCCAGACCAATGATTTCGGCACCCGCGGCGCGCGCGACCACTGCATCATGCTCGACACGCCGGCCGCGGCCGAGCGCTTTCACAAGCGTCTGATCAATTGCTGCCTGCGCGCGCAGAGCGGCGGCAAGGAAGCCGGCCAAGGCCGCTTCACCGTCACCATCATCGGCGGCGGCGCAACCGGCGTGGAATTATCGGCCGAATTGCACATGACCACGTCGATACTCACTGCCTACGGCCTGGCCAATTTCCATCCCGAGAAAGATTTGAAGATCGTGGTGGTCGATGCCGCCCCGCGCCTCTTGCAGGCGTTGCCGGAACGCCTGTCCGATGCCGTGGCGCGCGAATTGCGCACCATGGATATCGAAATCCATACCAACGAACGCGTGGTGGAAGTGACGAAAGAAGGCGTGCAGATGGCCTCGGGCAAATTCATCCCGAGCGGCATCGTGGTGTGGGCTGCGGGAATCAAGGCTCCCGACTTCATGAAGGATATCGCCGGGCTGGAAACCAACCGCATCAACCAGCTCGTCGTGACACGCGCCTTGCAAACCACGCGCGATCCGTCGATTTTCGCTTTGGGCGATTGCGCAGCCTGCCCGCACCAGGATGGCAAGAGAATGGTGCCGGCGGCGGCACAGGCGGCACACCAGCAGGCCGACATGCTGGCTGCGACGATAGCACGCGCACTGCAGGGCAAGCCGGCCTTGGAATTCAGCTACCGGGACCATGGCAGCCTGGTGTCGCTGGGGGACTACAGCACGGTGGGCAGCCTGATGGGCGCGCTGACCAGCGGCTCGCTATTCATCGAAGGCACCATAGCGAAGTGGATGTATTGGTGGCTGCACAAGCATCACCAGATCGCCGTCAACGGCTGGTTCCATACCTGGCTATCGACCTGGGCCGAGCTGTTCAACCGCGTGCGCAACCCGAGGATCAAGCTGCACTGACTATCAGGCCGGCCAAGCGCTTATTTGCCGCCAGGCGCAGGCTTGATAGCCGACTCGATCAGCGCCGCCGTATCGCGGTGGTCGTAATTGCGCGCAAAGTCGACTGCGGTCATGCCTTGGTCGTTCTTCAGCGAGAGATCGGCGCCGGCTTCGATCAAGGCCTTGGCGGCGTCATTGTTGCCGCCGCGCGCGGCCATCATCAACGGCGTGGTCTTGTTGGGCGATTCAACGTCAACATAAGCCGACTTATCCAGCAAGAGCTGGATGATCTCCACGTCGCCGACCGCTGCCGCGTAATGCAGCGGCGCCCAGCCGTGACGGTTGACTTCGGCATCGTGAGCCAGCAAGGCCTTGACCGCATCCACGTTACGCGTATAGCTGGCAATCATCAGGGCCGTATCGCCGTTGTTGGCGGCCGCTTCGATGTTGGTCTTGGGGCTGGCCAGCAGGACCTGGATCGAGCGCATGGCCTTCTCGCGTATGGCAACCATCAAGGGCGTCTCGCCGCGCTGCGGTTCCTTCAGGTTTGGATCGACGCCGCGCTCCAGCATCTTGGACACGCCATAGGAATCGTCGCGCGTGACGGCAAGATTGAGGGTGGCGGCATCGTCGGCCCAGGCTATGGAGGCACAAACCATGAAACCGAGGCCGATCAAGACAGAAGCAAGGCAGCGCAGATATTTCATATTCTTCTTTAATAAATTAACGCAAGATATTGAATAGTTTAAAAAAATTATTCGTTGTTATCTGCGCCACGGTTTCCAGCGGCACCCCCTTGAGCTCGGCAATGTATTCCGCCACATGCATCACGAAGCCGGGTTCGTTGACCTTGCCGCGATGCGGCACCGG
>DASVYZ010000369.1:0-1869 GCA_036391935.1 Burkholderiaceae bacterium
GAAGCGGAAGAATTTATGCTGGCCATCCAGCGCCGCCACGCGCGCATTGCCCATGGCGTAAAACTCCACGCGTTTGGCCTTGCGCAACAGCCCGATGGCCTGGTCGATCGAGCGCACGTCGAGCTGGTCGCGGAAATTCAGGATGGCCGAGACGGTATTGTCGATCACCTTGGCGCTCAAGTCGTGCGTGCTGTCGCTCATGCGCACCTGGCTGTGGCGCACCGAGATCGTGCCGGTCAGGCTGCTGGCGAACTTGAGCTTGAAGTCGGACAGGCCGAGAAAGCCGAGCGAGCGGCAAAAGCGGATCACGGTGGGCTGGCTCACGTCGGCCCAGCGCGCGATTTCGGCAATCGCCTCATTGACCACGGTGCGCGGGTTTTCCAGCACCAGCTTGGCCACGCGGCGCTCGGCCGGCGGCAACTCATCCTGCAGTTGCGCAATGCGCTCCATCAGCGAATTGTCGCTGTTGCGCCCGCGCAGATGTTCGGAGAGGATGGAAGAAACGCCGAGGAAGGCCGGGTTCGGCGTAGTGATGACGTAGGTCGGAATCTGCTGCAGGTAAGCCGTGAAGCGGCCCTTGGCTTCGAAGCGCGCGCGGAATGGCGACTTGGCGAACCACTGCGCCATCTGCGGCACGATGCCGCCGCCGATATAGATGCCGCCGACGGCACCAAGCGTTACGGCCAGGTTGGCGGCGAAACTGCCCAGCATGCCGCAAAAACTTTCCAGCGTTTCCACGCACAGCGCATCGCTCTCATCCAAAGCGGCGCGCATCACTTCGCGCGCGCTGCGCGTCGGCGCATTGACCTTGTTGCGCTCGGCCAGGGCACGGTAAATGATTTCGATGCCGGGGCCGGAGATCAGCCGCTCGGAAGACACGTGCTCCCACTCGCGCCAGGCATATTGCAGGATGGCGAATTCCCGTTCGTCGCAAGGCGCGAAATTCACGTGGCCGCCTTCGCTGCCCAGCGTGACGAAGCCGTCGGAGGTAGGAATCAGGCCCGACACGCCAAGGCCGGTGCCGGGGCCGAGCACGCCGATCACCGACTTGGGCACCGGCGTGCCGCCGGCGATCTGCAAACGGTCCTTTTCCTGCAGGCCCGGCAAGGACATGGCCAGCGCCGTGAAGCCGTTGACGATCAGGAGCGTATGCAAGCCGAACTCGCGGCGCACGGCTTCGATCGAAAAACTCCAGTCGCGGTTGGTCATGCGCACCTGATCGCCCTCGACGGGGTTGGCAATCGCGAACGCCGCGTGCAAGAGCTTGACCTGCCCCAACGTGGCCAGGTAGGCATGCACCAGAGGCACGATGCCGGAGAAATCGTCGCAATTGAATTCGCCGAGGGACTCGAACCTGCCCGGTGCGGTTTCCAGCGTGAAGCGGGCGCGTGTCGCGCCAATGTCGGCCAGGAGGCGCGGACCGCCGGCATAGGCACCGGCATTGGAGGCTGTATTCGATTTTTCCGAGGGGTTCATCGCTATCTTCCCGCTGTCTTCCGCTATTTTCGATTTGTCGCCAGAATTGTACAGCCTCCGCCATCGGCCATGCCAAAGACCAGCGTGCGAGCCTGCTTGCGGTCCCAGGAAAGCTTCACCGCCACAGCCTTGTGTTCCGCATCCCAGGCGAAAGGCAAGACCCGGCCATCCACCGTCAGTTTGCACGGTTTTGCCGCAACTTCATGCAGCACCAACGCGACCTTGCCTTGCCCGGCCGGATGGTGCGCGCCCCGCTCGGCCTTCAGGGTGATCGTCAATTTCCCTGCATTGTGCTGCGCCGCAAAGTGCATCAGCTCGAATTGCCCCTTGGCATAGGCGTCCGGCGTCTTGCCGTCGTCGTCATACAGTTCGCCGCTGCTGGCGCCGACGCTG